>DATGQY010000137.1:0-11568 GCA_035303925.1 Marinobacter sp.
ATGCTAAATAAGACTTTTGTCGGACGCGCCGCCGCATGTTCCATCGCCTGAGAAACGACTTTAGGTTATCCATCATCACACTGCTTGGCATCAGTGCGATTCTTGGTATCTCGCCATTTGCGATTTTACGGTTTGTTGAGGGCAACACGCTGGCGGGCTTTGTCGATCTGGGTATCCTGTCGGGTATTGTCACCAGCCTGGTTTATGCCTGGGTGACCGGCGATACCCACCGATGCGGCATGTTTCTCGCGGTGATAATTTGTGCGGGTGCGGTTCTGGTGGGAGCGGTAATGGGGGAAGCTGGCCTGTTCTGGCTGTTTCCCTGCCTGGTGACCACGTTTTTTCTGGTGTCGAGCCGGATTGCGGCGGCCCTTAATCTGGGGTCGGTATTGGCCTTGATGTCGATTGAAACTGCCTACAGTTCTCCGGTGCAGATGTGGACATTTGCTGCTACGGCGACGGTGGTGAGCGCCTGTGCCTATGTGTTCGCCTACAGGAACCAGGATCAACGGGAACGGCTGGAGCATCTGGCGACCATCGATCCACTCACGGGTGTCAAAAACCGGCGTTCGATGGACGAGGAACTGGACCAGGCGGCCGCAAACGCCGAACGTACGGGGCTGCCTTACGCTCTGGTGATGCTCGACATCGATCACTTCAAAAAGATCAACGATGTCTATGGTCACGGGGTGGGCGACCGTGTACTGACGGAGCTGGTCGGGCTGATCGAGCACAATACGCGCCGGTCGGACCAATTGTTCCGTTACGGTGGTGAAGAGTTTGTGTTGTTGTTGCCGGGGGTGGACGGAGAGAGCCTGCAGCTGGTGATGAATAACCTTCAACAGGTGTTACGCAAGCGCCTGAAGTACCCCGGCGGCCCGGTGACCTCATCGTTCGGCGTAGCCTTGCTGTGTCACGGTGAAAGTGTGGGTAGCTGGCTGACCCGGGCCGATGAAGCGCTTTATAAAGCCAAAGAAGCCGGCCGGGACCGGATTGTCTATGCCGACGAGCCTGATCAGGTCGTCGCGACACCCGCCTGAATAGGGTTATTGCCCGCTCTATCATCGCCGTCGCCGTCTCCTGGTCGATAGCGGAACAGTCGCCAGCCCAGTAACAAGCTGGCGGACGTCAACCCGGCGGTCAGCCCGACCCAGAAGCCGGCAGCGCCAAGCGCTGGCAGAATCCAGTCCGTAAACGTCAGCAGATACCCCAGCGGCATGCCCAGCCCCCAGAATGAGAACAGCATGATGAACATGGGGATGCGTGTGTCTTTGTAGCCGCGCAGGGCGCTGATGCAGGTCACCTGGATGACATCGGCAATCTGGAACATGGCGGCGAAGGTCAGCAGGCGCACAGTAACCGCCCGAACATCCGGGTCCACGGTGTACAGGGCGGCAATCTGGCCGGCAAAGACGAACAACAGCGTGGCAAACACCAGAGCCACCGCTGAGGCCAGAAGCAGAGAGCTTCGGGAGATCAGCCGTGCGGTATCGGGGGCCCGGGCGCCCACCAGAAAGCTCACTCTCAAGGTCAGTGCCATACCAATGCTCAATGGCAGCATGAACAATAACGACACCACGTTCAGGGCAATCTGATGCCCGGCCACCGTCACTGGGCCCAGGGGTGCCAGAAACAGGGCAATGACCGAAAACATACTGGCTTCCACGAAAATGGTGAAGCCAATGGGCACGCCGATGCGAAGGATATAACGGATGCCCGCCAGGTTGGGCTTCACCCAGTCGGCCAGCAGGTGGAATTGCTTGAAGGTGCGGCTACGGTTGAGGTAAATCAGCAAGGCAATGGCGGCCACGCCGTTGGACAGCGACGTTGCCCAGCCACAACCGACGCCGCCCATGGCCGGCAGCCCCAGCTTGCCGTAAATGAAGATGTAGTTCAGGGGCAGGTTGATCAGTGTGCTGAGCACCGAAAACGCCATGATCACCCGGGTGTGCCCCAGGCCATCGGTGAGACCACGCAGGGCGTTCATCAGCAGCATGGCGGGAATGCCCCAGGCAAATGCGTTCAGGTAGCCCTGGGTAATACCCGCCGTGTGCGGGTCCATGTTGAGCAGTGCCAGCACCGGGTGCACGTTGG
Organism: Marinobacter sp.; assembly: GCA_035303925.1. Taxonomy (GTDB): domain Bacteria; phylum Pseudomonadota; class Gammaproteobacteria; order Pseudomonadales; family Oleiphilaceae; genus Marinobacter. The sequence goes on from DATGQY010000137.1 coordinate 2,095, forward strand.
TCAGCAGCAACACCATGGCCACCGTACCGCCGGCGGAAATGTAGATTCCCTGCCAGGTGGCGGGCATGATCTTGCTAGTGGCGCGGGCGCCGTTGTATCCGGAAATAATGGGCTGCAGGGCACCCAGCATACCCATGAAAAACAGGAACAAGGGCATCCACAAGCTGCTGCCGATGCCTACGGCCGCCAGGTCTTCTGCACTGGCGTGGCCCGCCATGACGGTATCAATCACGCCATTCGCCATCTGCGCCACCTGGGCAATCAGAATGGGCCCACCCAGAATGGCCAGGGTTTTCCACTCGGTCAGGGTTCGGCTGATCAAGGGCTGGCGGGCTTCGGGTAATGGCTGGTGGGTTTCGTCCATGGCGTTCGGGCTTTGGCTGCGGGTGTGTGGTGCTTGTAGGCGTGATTCAACCGGTCATGTTACTCCATTCGCCGGTCACGGACTTATAGGGGTTTGCACGGTATCTGGCGCTGCATTGGCGGATCAAAGCGGGTAAAGTATCGGCCCGGAAAGTTTCAGGTGTGGTGATATGGCGTTTCTGATTCTGGTGACTGTGTTGTGGGCTCTCTCGTTCAGCTTGATTGGTGAATTTCTGGCCGGGCGTGTCGACAGCGATTTTGCGGTATTGAGCCGGGTACTGCTGGCGGCGCTGGTGTTTTTGCCGTTTACCCGGTGGCGTGGCGTGCCTGGCGGGCTGAAACTGGGCATCATGGTCACCGGCATGCTGCAGTTCGGGATCACCTATCTGTGCCTGTATCGCTCGTTTGCCTATCTGAGTGTCCCGGAAGTGCTGTTGTTCACCATATTTACGCCCCTCTACGTGACCCTGGTGGACGATGCCCTGTTCCGGCGTTTTTCGCCCATCGCCCTGCTGGCGGCGCTCATTGCCACCCTGGGCGCCGGCATCATTCGCTACGATGGCCTGAGTGAGGACTTCCTTACCGGATTTCTGCTGCTGCAGGTGGCTAACATCACTTTCGCTGCCGGCCAGGTGGGCTACAAACATGTGATGCGCCACTACCCGCTGGAGATACCCGGCTATCGTACGTTCGGCTATTTTTTCTTCGGGGCACTGGTGATTGCTCTGCCCTCGTTCCTGATTTTCGGCAATCCGGACAAACTTCCGGCGACAGCACTTCAGTGGGGCATTCTTGCCTGGCTGGGGCTGGCGGCTTCCGGATTGGGCCTGTACCTGTGGAACCGCGGTGCCTGTGAGGTAGACGCCGGTACCCTGGCGGTGATGAACAACGCGCTGGTGCCGGCCGGCCTGTTGGTGAATCTGTTGATCTGGAATCGGGATGCAGACCTGATGCGACTCGCAATCGGCGGCGCCGTGATTGGTTTTTCACTTTGGGTCAATGCCCGTTTTCACCCCCGTGCACGCTTGCACGCCCCCGCATAATAGATCGTTAGCTAAAGAAACTGCTCAAGACGCCGTTACACCACAGTGACACGGCGTTACTCTTTTATATTTCCTTGATGAATATCCAGAAGTAATCTGTCTCCGGATATTTTTTCAAGACTATCGGATTCCTCTGTTATGCGCATGAACCTGCCCGTCACCCAGCGGGAAATCAACATACCTGCTGGTATGCGACTGATCAGCACGACCACTCTGAAAGGGGTGATCACCTACTGTAACGACGATTTCGAGACCATCAGTGGGTACACCAGAGATGAGCTGATTGGCCAGGCCCATAACCTGATTCGCCACCCGGACATGCCCCAGGCGGCCTTTGCGAATATGTGGGACTACCTGAAGGCGGGTAAGGCCTGGATGGGGGTGGTCAAGAACCGGTCCAAATCCGGTGACCACTACTGGGTGAGTGCCTACGCAACACCCATCTGGGAAAACGGCCAGATGGTGGGTTATGAATCGGTGCGCGTGGCCGCGAGCCGCGACCAGATTGCCCGGGCAGAGCGCCTTTATGCCCGCCTGTCAGCGGGGCGCGTGCCATCTCCCGTCCGCACCCGGGCGGTATCGATGGTGCGGTCCGGTTGGCCGTTTCTGGTGTCGTTGCTGGTGACCTTGGCGGCGTTTCAGATAGCCTCTCCGGTTTGGGCCGCAGTGACGGTACTGGCCGGTCATGGTCTGGCTTTCTGGCTGGTGTTCGGCTCGCTGTCCAGGCGCCTGGGAAATTTGCTGGCCCTGCGACCGGATGCGTTTCAGGACCCGATTATTGCCCGGACCTACAGCGATGAGCGGGGCCTGATGTCCCGGCTGGGCCTGGTGATGATCAGTGAAGAGGCCAGAATACGAACGGCTCTGGCCAGGATTGATGACCAGGCCGAGCATCTGGCGGAGCAGGCTCAGGCTTCCCTCTCCTACATTACCGACGGCGCTGCAGCCATCGCCCGGCAGCGGGCAGAAACCGATCAGACCGCGTCTGCAATCAATGAAATGACCGCATCCATTCAGGAGGTTGCCCTGGCGGTTTCTGACAATGCCCGGGAGGCCGAGCAGGCGAACCGCCTGGCTCACGATGGCAGTGCCCGGAGTGGTGAGGCGCTGGCAGCCATTGAACAGCTGGTTGAGCGGGTGGGCAGTATTGGTGAGTCGGTCACCCGGCTGGGTGAGTCTACCCGCACCATCGGCGAAGCGGCGGACCTGATTTCAGATATCGCTGACCAGACCAACCTGCTGGCGCTGAATGCTGCCATTGAAGCGGCCCGGGCAGGCGAGCAGGGCCGGGGCTTTGCGGTGGTGGCGGACGAAGTGCGGTCATTGGCGCAGCGTACCCGGGAATCGACGGTAAAAATCCAACAAGTAATCGAAAGTTTCCGATCACAGGTGGACGAAACCATTAATACCGTGCGTGCTGGCGAAACCATTGCCGGCGAAGGCCTGGACAAGGTCAAAGGGGCCGCGGAGTCGCTCAGTTCCATTGCCGGCTCGGTTGACGCCATTTCCGACAGCTTCATTACCATGTCTGCGGCGTTCGAAGAGCAGAGCCAGGTGTCGGATGAGATTAACCAGCAGATTGTGAACATTGCTGGCCTGGCTGACCAGAGCAATGAGCAGGCCGAAGCGGCCCGAGCCAGCAGCGATACCCTCAGTGGTATGGCCCGGGGGCTGAAAGATCTGATTGCGCGCTTTATCAGCAAAAGCCGTTAAATCACGACGTGTTGGGCCGGAAACGGCCCTGCACCGCAACATCTGAACAACAGTTCAGCACTGGCATCGTGTGGCCAGTGCTGGCAAAATCCCGCCCCAACTGCCCGGAGTCTCGATTCCGGTGCGCACAATTCGTAGTTTCCTCAGCCAAAAGCACAGGAAGAAAAACACATGACACAGTCTAACTCCGCATCAGCCAGCGAAACCGGAGGTCGCGGGCTCTGGTCGTCCAGGCTTGCGTTCATTCTGGCCGCAACCGGGTCTGCGGTGGGCCTGGGTAACGTATGGAAGTTTCCGTATGTGACCGGTGAAAACGGTGGCGGTGCCTTCGTTCTGGTTTACCTGCTTTGCATTGCCATCATTGGTATTCCCATCATGATGGCGGAAGTCTTCATTGGCCGGAATGGCCGTCATAACCCGATCACCAGCTTCCGGCTGGTGGCGGAGCGCAACCTGGCCTCTCCGGGGTGGCGCCTCTCAGCCATCGTGGGCATGCTGGCTGCGTTTATCATCCTCTCATTCTATTCGGTGATTGGTGGCTGGGCCGCGTCCTATATCGGCCACGCCGCGATGGGTGATTTTGCCGGAGCGACCGCAGACTCCGTGGGTGACCTGTTTGGCGGCCTGCTGGCCAGCCCGGTGCAGTTGCTGGCCTGGCACAGTATCTTTATGGCCCTGGTAATCCTGGTGGTATCGCAAGGATTAAAGGGCGGCCTTGAACGTGCAGTGACGATCCTGATGCCCGCGTTGTTTATCCTGCTGTTGGTTGTCGTGGGTTACGCCACCACCACGGGTCACTTTGGTGAGGCCGTCAGCTTCCTGTTTACTCCGGATTTTGGTGCCTTGACCATGAAGGGCGTGCTGGTCGCGCTGGGCCACGCGTTTTTCACCCTGAGCCTGGGTATGGCCATCATGATGGCCTACGGCTCCTATCTGGGCCGTGACATTCCCATTGGCCGCACTGCCGTGAGCGTTGCGATTATGGATACCGTGGTGGCACTGCTGGCCGGCCTCGCCATTTTCCCGATTGTCTTTGCCAACGGCCTGGAAGCCAGTGAAGGCCCCGGCCTGATCTTTGTCACCTTGCCTCTGGCCTTCGGCAATATGCCCATGGGTGATCTGTTCGGCACGCTGTTCTTTGTGCTTCTGCTGTTTGCAGCCTGGACGTCTGGTATTTCATTGCTGGAGCCCGTGGTTGAGTGGGTGGAAGAGAAAACCAGTCTGGGTCGCACGGGCAGCGCCATTATTGCTGGTGGCCTTTGCTGGGCATTGGGCATTGTGTCGATCCTGTCGCTGAACGTATGGTCAGACGTGACCCCGCTGGCTATGTTTGCAGCGTTTGAGGGCAAAACGATTTTTGACCTGCTGGATTACTTCACCGCGAACATCATGTTGCCGCTCTCTGGCTTGCTGACCGCCATTTTCGTAGGCTGGTTTGTGGCGCAGGAGTCTCTGAAGTCGGATCTGGCGATGGAAGGCGGAACCTTCCAGCTTTGGCACAATCTGATCCGGTACGTTACACCGGTTGCCGTTGTGATTGTCTTTGTTTACAACCTGATCGGCTGATTGCCAGCCTCATTCAGGCAAAAGAAAACCCGGGGCTGGCGACAGCTACCGGGTTTTTTTGTGCCTGTGGTTTCAGACCTTGAAGCGGCCCACCTGGGTGCTGAGGCCTTCGGCCAGCTTTGCCAGCTCTTCGCTGGCAGCGGATACCTGCTCAGTCGAGGTGGCGCTTTGTTCGCCTACATCGCGAATGCGGGTCACGTTCTGATTGATGTCCTCCGCCACAGAGCTCTGCTGTTCTGCCGCCGTGGCAATCTGGCTGTTGTACTGTCGTATCTCTTCCACGGCTTCGGCCATCTCGCGAATGGTGGTGCCAGCCATCTCGGCTCTTCCCAGGGTCTGCTCCGCCAGTTGGGTGCTGGTTTCCATGGTGGTCACCGAGCTTTCCGCACTGCTGACCAGAGTGCCGATCAGGGTTTCGATTTCAGTGGCGGAGCTTTGCGTTCGTTGGGCCAGTGACCGCACTTCATCGGCAACCACGGCAAAGCCCCGGCCCTGTTCGCCCGCGCGGGCGGCTTCAATGGCAGCATTCAGTGCCAGCAGGTTGGTTTGCTCGGCGACAGACTTGATCACGTCCAGCACCGTGCCGATGTTCTGGGTATCATTTTGCAAGCCGCGCAGCTTACCCATCACGTTGTTGACCTGGGTGGTGAGGTCAGACACAAACGACAGGGTTTCGTTCACCGCTTTTTCACCATCGCCGGACTTCTGGCTGGCGTGCTGGGCCGCCGCGAACGCGGCTTCTGCGCTTTTGGCAACATCGTTTACCGTGGCCACCATTTCGTTCATGGCGGTGGCGACCTGGTCGGTCTGGTCCTGCTGTTCAGCCACGCCCTGGCGGGTCTGGCTGGTGACGGTGGACAGTTCCACAGACGCGGAGGCAATGTTGGAGGCACCGGAATCAATTTGTTGTATCAATTCCCGCAGATTGGTCACCATGGCGCCGAACGCCGCCTGCAGTGCGCCAAATTCATCGCCCCGGTCGCTGCTGATGTTCACGGTCAGGTCGCCGGAGGCAACCCGGTTGGCCACCTCAACGGTCTGTCGGATCGGTGTGGTGATGGCCCGGATCATGGACCAGGCAATAATGGCCGCCGCCAGCAGGGCGATGACGGTGATGGAGATCAGCAGGGTAATGGCGCTGTCGTACTGCTCCTCCATGCGGGTAACCTGAATGGACTGCAGCTCTTCCGCTTTGTTGACCATCGCCCGGGCAACTTCCGTGAGTTTCCGCTCGGTTTCCGCAAGGGCATCGGGGCCGGCATCCAGGTTTCGGGCCAGTTCCGCCAGCAATGTTTTATATTGGGTGGAGCTGTCGGCCACGAAATCGACCCGTGCCCGGTCTTCAGGAATGACGAGGATGTCTTTGAGCGGCAGAAGGGCGTTTACGGCCTGGTCTACCAGTGCTTCTGCGTTCCTTCGGTACGTATCGTCACGCCGCAACTGAAAATTCTTTTCGTCGGTGCGGGCGTCTAGCAGCGAACTCTGAGCATTACCGGCACTGGCAACGATCAGCGAGCGTTCGTTGTACGTGCTGAGGGTAATAATTGCCTCTACGGCAACGACGGCGGTCAGCAGTACCAACAGCGCAAAGCTGAAGCCGAGCTTCTTGCCAACGGAGAGGTCGTTCAGCCTGGCCAGGATCGACATTGTGGATTCCTTCTTGTTATACATAGAACAGGCCGTGCGTTCGACGGCCTTTCTATGTTTTACGGGCGAAATGTCCAAGTCTTTAAATAAAAGACCCTAAAGAAGGGAAATTCAAAGTCGATCCGGTCAGGGCTGTTTACTGCTCGCCGTCGTACCCGTCATATTCTTCGTCTTCGTCGTCATCCTTGGAAACGAGTCTCAGCCTTTCTACGTAGGGCTTAACGACGGCTTTACTGGATTCTGGCACCTTATCCAGCGATTCAAAGCCTTTGAGGGAGCCCTGCATCATCGCCTTCAATTCGGCTTTTTGCTCCGGCGTCAGGTGGGGAGCGTTTTCGATTTGTTCCATGCTCGCCTGCATCTGCTCCATCATGCCTGCAGGCTGGTTTTCCATCTCCAGGGCCATCCAGGCTTCCATCACCTGGTCTCCTGTTTGAGCCCAGGCTTCTACGCTGGAGAACCCGTGCTCCTGTACCAGATCTTCGAGGTCCTCATAGACCGGATGCCCTTTGATGTCTTCGATGCCGGAGGACATCAATGCAGAGAACTCGGGCTCTTCGTCGCTCTCCTGTTCTTCCAGTTCGTCGAGGAACGCTTTGTGTTTTTCGGTCAGCGGCTCCATGGACTCCATGACTTCGACAAAGGATCTGACGGTTTTGTCGGTCAGTTCCTGGGCGAAGGTGTTGGGCGCATAGGGCAACGCCAGCAACAGCAGAAACGCGGTGATCAGAGTAAGCGGATTTCGGGTGGACAGCGTGTGCATGTCGCGCTCCTTTGCGATGTGAGGGTTCCATTGGGTTTACTGGCATAGATTAGCCGGTGCTTGGCGATGGCGCCAGATTGGCGGTCACACCAGGTTCGCTAGACCTTGCCACCGAGCAGTATGCGTACCGCGGTGCAGGCGTCTTCGAGTTCATCGTCCCGGGGCTCGCGGCCGCCGATGATGTCGCTGTACAGGCAGGATTCGGCAATGCGGACCATGAAGTAGGACAGGCTCTGCACGTTCATGGGCGGGCTCAGGTGGCCTGCGCGCACTTCGTCTTTGAGTAAGCGGGTGTTCACTTCGACGGTGCGGGCGTGCAGCGTGGAGTGGGACGAGGTGAGCATTTTCAGGGCGTATTCGGGGTCCTGGTGCAGGAATTTGCGCAGGGGCGCAAAGTGCAGAATGGTGGTGTTGATGTGTCGGAATACGCCCACGACGTAATCGACGCCCTGGCCGGGGGTGACGGCGCGGGCTTCTTTGTAAAGCGGTTCGTACAGGGACCAGAGGATTTCACCAATGAGCAGGTCGCGGTTGCCAACCCAGCGAAACAGGGTGGCACGGCCGATGCCGAGGTCGTCGGCGAGCGCCGCCAGGCTGATTTTTTCGCCTCTTAACCACATTCTGCGGGCGCGTTTGAAGGCATCCAATGGCGTTGTTTTGGTGGGCTGCTCGGTCACTGTGGGCTCTTTGGTTGATTTGTTCCCATTCTATCGGTTGCGGGCGGCGGGGGCTATGGGCCCTCAGACCCACAAATCACCGATGGGTGTGTCCGGGCTGAAATGGTGCAGCACCTGGGCCTGAAACAGTTCGGCCGTGGCGATGGCGTCTATCAGGGCGTTGTGGCCGGCGTAGTGGGGCAAGCCGTAGCGGGTGCGGCTGTCGGGCAGGCGAATGGAGATGGGTTGTTTGCCCATGAGTTGCTGCCAGCGGCTGGGGTTTCGTTTGGGGTGGAGGTGGGCTTCGATGGCCATGGTGTCGATGACCGGGAAGCGGAGTTCTTCTTTCAGTCGCCATTGCAGGGCGGCGTTGAGGAACGGGCGTTCGATGTTGCGGTAGTGGACGACGGGGACTCGGCCCGTGAGGTGTTGGAACAGTGGGTCGAGCACGTCTTCCAGATCCGGGGCCTGGTCGATTTCGGCGTGGGTGATGCCGTGGATGGTGATGGAGGTCTGGTGCAGCGGCAGTTTGGGGCGGACGATCTGGTGCCAGGCTTTACCGAGCTGTATGCCATCCAGGGTGAATGGGACGAGGCCAATGCTCACGATCGAGTGTTTGTCGGCCTCCAGGCCAGTGGTTTCGAAATCCAGGGCCAGCAGGGGTATGTCCCGGATGGGGGTGCTTGGGTCCGGGCAGCCGGCCTGGTAGAACGCGCGGACACGGGGGTCGGTCGCTTTGGCGGCCTGCTGACGGTAGTTTTCCGGCCAGTTCTGGCTGCTGTTGCGGCTTTGGATGGTGCTAGACATTCCTGGCGGCTCCGGCGTTGTAGCGGAATCTCAGGAATTTCTGAGCGTTGCTGACCACCTGGAAGGCATCTTTCAGGTGGCTGCGTTCGAACGGAGACAGATCTTCCGGGCGGACGTTGTTGTCCGGCTCGCGGCCTTCTTCAATGGCGAGCGCCTGGTGGCGGATTCGGACGATGGAGATGAACTCCAGGGCGTCACGCAGGTTGCCGGCGTCGTCATCAACGAGCAGCTTTGTTTTGGCGATGTCCTTCAGGCGCTCAAAGGAGTTCTGGGAGCGTGAGCCGCAAGCCAGGGCATGTACGCGGATCAGGTCAGACAGCGGTGCGGTGCCCCGGCGTTTGAGGTTGAAGGTTTTCTGGTGTTTGCCGTCTTCTTCCAGCACGAAGGTGCGGAAGAAACCCAGTGGCGGGGTGCGGTTCAGGGCATTCCGGGCCAGCAGGGTGAGGAAGCGCTGGCTGTTGGAGGCCTTTTCGGACACCAGAGTTTTCAGTTGTTCGGCGAAGTCGTTCTGGCCGTATATGCCGTCCAGATCAAAGAAGATGTTGCTGTTGAGCAGGGTTTGGGCGTTGGGGCTTTCAATCCATTCTGTGAAGTATTTTTTCCAGACGCTCAGAGGCTGCCGCCACCTCGGGTTGGTGGCCATGATGTCGCCGGTGCAGTAGGTGTAGCCACACTCAGCCAGGCCGTCTGAAACGAACTTGGCCAGTGCCAGAAAGTAGTCGTCATGCTCTTCCGGAATGAAGCTGTCATCCAGAATCATGGCATTGTCCTGGTCAGTGACCACCAGCTGCTCGTCGCGAGCCATGGAGCCGAGGGCCATGTAGCAGTACGGCACAGGCGGCGGCCCGAGTTTCTCTTCGCCCAGTTCGAGCAAACGCTGGCTGAAACTGCGGCCGATGCCGGCCATGGCGCTGCC
>DATGQY010000138.1:0-16985 GCA_035303925.1 Marinobacter sp.
AAAAATGGAGGCGCGGGTCGGAATCGAACCGGCGTACACGGAGTTGCAGTCCGCTGCATAACCACTCTGCCACCGCGCCGGGTAAGCCTTGATCTGGCTTTTGCTCTCAGGAGGCATTGAGAGACTTGGAAATGGAGCGGGAAACGAGATTCGAACTCGCGACCCCAACCTTGGCAAGGTTGTGCTCTACCAACTGAGCTATTCCCGCTCTTCGTTCAGAGGCGTTGCCTCATCAACGGCTGCGTATTCTACGGATTACGCCGGAGTCGTCAACACCTTTTTTTCAAGTTTCTGTTTTTGTAGGCAATCTGGATGTTTTTTAGCCAAGCCATCACCCTGTCATTTGAGGACAGTGTACCCAATCAGTGAACTGCGCCTTGGATCGCCACCAGCACTTCTCGCAGAATGACGAGCTGCACATTTCGGTCATCGTCAAGGCATTCACTATGCGCACTTATGGCATTTCACGGATCTGTTTTTCGGCATTTGCCCTCTTACTCAGTACTGCTGCCCTGGCATCGGAATGGAAGGTCGAGCTGCAGGGCGAAATGAGGGGTGACATCACCACCTACGTTCGTACTGTTTCAGATACACCCATCAAGCAATTCCGGGGCGTAGTCGAAACACCCCACTCCATGGTGGCAGCACTGTCGGTTATCGATGACATATCACTGTGCCAGCAGTGGATCTATAACTGCCAGAAGGCCCGTTATCACTATACCGCCGATGGGGAACGCCTGTTGTGGATGATGTTTGACGGTGTCTGGCCTGCATCAGACCGAGACCTGGTGATGAAATCCGTGTTTTTGCAGGAGTATCCAAATGGACCGGTGACGGTCCGGTCCACCGGGCGGAGGAGCGCTGCGCCGGAACAATCCGGCTATGTGCGCATTCCCATGCTGGATAACAGTTTTTATGTAGAACCACTGGCCGATGGCTGGACTCGCATCACCTTCACTACCCACATGAACCCTGGGGGACTGGTACCGGCCTGGATTGCCAATATAGTCGCAACCGATGCACCGGTGCGCACTCTGGAAGGGTTGAAGCGGATGATGGATAAGGAACCGTTCCGGGATTACACCCAGAGCTCGCCTCCGGCGAAACTGGTTGAGAAGCATAACCTTCGCTTCTCAACCCGGGATTCGTGAAGGGTCGGTCTCAACTCAGGAGTTACCCTGTGTTGAAGCACTGGCTTCGGCCAGTTGCGATGGAGTATCGCAGTTCAGAAAGCTGGAAGTTTGCAGCCACTTCTGGTCTGGGTAGTACTTGAAAACCAACTGACCGCCTTTCAGGTTATCAACCACAGACTGGATGACTTTCTGATCTACAGCCGGGCAGCCATGGCTGCGACCAATTCGGCCATAGTCTGCAACCCAGTTCGGGCTCACGTAATCGGCCCCGTGAATGACAATCGCTCTCTGGCGAGCCAGGTCATTGATGCCAGGCTCAAGGCCGTCCAGGCGCAAGGAATAGCCGTGCATTCCACGGTAACTCTCGCTGGCTTTGAACAAGCCAATACTGGACTGGTGGCTACCTTCAATATTGGAGAATGCACTGGCTTCCAGATTGCCCGAGTTTTTTCCATGGGCAACCAGATCTTTCATGAGCAAACGCCCCTGCTCAAGATCGAAAATCCACATGCGCTGTTCGCTCGACGGCAGTGAAAAATCGATCACCGCCAACCGCTCAGGCATGGCCACACCGTTATTAACGGCACACTGAGTTGCTTTGAAGGCAGCATCCAGAACCTCGGGGTTCAGCTTTGGTGCCGCACTGGCCAGTTGATCATGGAGCTGGTTGTCGAAGGTCTGCGCGCTCGCGCAGGCGGAAAAAACCAACGCAAGCCCCAGGCCAGAAAACAGTGAAACGGTGCGCCGTTTGTTGTGCTTGAGCATTCGCACATTACCTCAGGTATGAAGATAGTCGTGTAGCTGACTGAAAATATGCCTCATTCTAACAGCGAATTTTGAGACTTTAGTCATTACGTACATTTTTTAACCATTCCCCTACACTTCCGGCGCATTTCTACCACATCGGAGCCATGGTAGAATTGCGGCAACTCAACGGGGTGCCCTTGATAAGGGCTGAGACCAAACCCGCGGAACCTGACACGGATAATACCGGCGAAGGGATTGAGTAGCGCTGGATCACTTAGTGCTTGCCGCGGCATGGTTGCTTCCCACTTAGTACAGGATGCCGCGTTATGTCCTTCCGTTTGCCCTTTCTGTTACTGGCTGTGATGGCGTCACTGGCCGCGAACGCCACTAGCCGTCCTGTTCTGACTGTCTACACCCACCCGTCATTCGCCGCCGAATGGGGCCCGGGACCCGCAATCAAAGAGGCCTTCGAGGCACAATGTGACTGCACCCTGGAATACACGGTTCTCGACAGTGGTGGAGATATTCTGCAACGGTTGCGCCTCGAGGGAGAATCGACCAACGCCGATCTTGTACTGGGCCTGGATACCGCGACCATGGAAACCGCCCGTCAAACCGGGCTTATAGGCACCCATGAACGACCGCTGGACGCACTGGCCTTACCCATTAGCTGGGATGACAAGCACTTTGTGCCTTACGATTGGGGTTATTTCGCGTTTGTGTATGACACCGAACAATTGCCGGAGCCGCCATCCAGTCTCGAGGCTCTGATAAACGCTCCCGACGACCTGAAAATCATTATCCAGGACCCCCGTACCAGCACGCCCGGGCTCGGCCTGTTGCTGTGGATGCATTCCGTATATGGTGACGAGGCCCCTGCGAAATGGCGGGCGCTCAGCAAAAAGATTCTGGCCACCACCCAGAGCTGGAGTGACGGCTATTTTTCGTTGTTCATGAATGGCGAAGCGCCGATGATCCTGTCCTACAGCACCTCCCCGGCGTATCACATGGCCATCGATAAAACCGACCGCTACCAGGCCGCGGAGTTTGAGGAGGGCCATTACCTGCAGGTTGAGGTTGCCGCACTGGTGGCACCGTCAAAAAACAAGGCGCTTGCCCGGAACTTCCTTGATTTCATGCTGACACCGGATTTTCAACGGCACATTCCGTTAAAAAACGTCATGTATCCGGCCATCGACCTGGGCGAGGAGCTTCCCGGGGTATTTGATCGCCTGATTGCCCCTTCAACTACCCTTTTCATGCTGCCATCAGACGTGGCCGAACAGCGTCGCAGCCTGGTCGATGACTGGCTGAACGCCCTGACCCACTAGAGCGATGTCTGTCACCCGCTACTCCGCCCCGTTAAGCCATCCCGGATGGCAGCTGGCGCCCGGCCTGACAATTGGGCTGGTGCTGCTGCTTGTGGTGGCGATGGGCCTTGGCAGCATGGTGGTGACAGCGAGTAGCGTCGACTTTGCAAGCGTCTTGAACAGCCGCTATTTGCGGGGCGTAGTCTGGTTTACGGTATGGCAGGCAGTGCTGTCGGTATTGCTCAGTCTGCTATTGGCGTTGCCCGTTGCCCGAGCGCTCGCCCGATACCGTGTATTTCCCGGTCGCAGCCTGTTGCTCAGATTAATGGAGCTGAGTCTGGTATTGCCAACCATTGTGGCTGTTTCGGGCATCATTGGCGTCTACGGGCGTCAGGGCTGGGCCACTGGACTGTTGAACGACTGGTCGCCGGGACATAGCTGGAACCTGTATGGGCTGAACGGCATACTGTTGGCCCACGTATTTTTCAATGCACCGCTGGCGGCTCGCGTGATGCTCCAGGCGCTTGAAACCGTGCCTTCTCCAAGGCTTCGAATGGCGTCGCAACTGGGGCTTCGCGGTTGGTGGCTGTGGCGATCGGTTGAATGGCCAGCCCTGCAACCCGTGCTACCTGGGCTGTGTGCTCTGGTGTTTTCCCTGTGTTTTACCAGTTTTGCCATCATCATGACCCTCGGCGGCGGCCCGGCAGCCACCACCCTTGAAGTAGCGATTTACCAGGCACTGCGGTTTGAGTTCGACTTTCCTCAAGCGGCGGTATTGGCGGTCATTCAGCTGGCCATCTGCGGCGGGCTCTGGTGGCTGGTACTCCGCCAGCGAATGGAAAGCCCCCTTTTGCCGAACCGCCGCCTGGCTTACGTCGTCCCGCTGAAACACAGCGCCGCCCAACGCTGGATACATGCCGTCCTGCTGGTCAGCTTCAGCCTCTTTCTGCTGCTTCCTCTCGCCGCCATTGCCAGTCGCGGGTTACCGGCACTGCTTGGCGTTGGCGGAGCCAGCTCATTGTATCCGCAGTTACTTCCAGCCACTGGCCGCAGTTTGCTCATTGCCTTACCGGCCGGGTTTGGCTCGGTTCTCGGCGCCTTACTCATTCTGGCGGCGGCGGGCAAGGCTCGCGGACAATGGGTAAAGGCGATTCCGGCCACTACCGGCTACTTACCCTTAATAGTGCCGCCTATCGTTCTGGGCACCGGTCTGTTTCTCCTGCTTAAGCCGGGGCTTGGCAACAATGCCCAAGGTTGGGTACTGGTGGCCTTTATCAACGGCCTGATGGCCCTGCCCTTTGTGGTTCAGGTACTTCGTGGTCCATTGTCCGGGCTCGATACCAACTCACGCCAATTAGCAGATCAGTTGGGCATTATCGGCTGGTATCGTTGGCACCGGATTTACTGGCCGCTGATGCGCCGCCCTATGGCTCTGGGGCTTGCTTATGGTATTGCGCTGTCAATGGGTGACTTTGGCGTTATTGCACTGTTTGGCAGCCCCGGGCAACCCACTCTGCCGGTGCTGTTGTATCAGCAACTGGGCAGTTACCGTGTATCCGATGCAGCCGGCACCGGATTGTGGCTCCTGATCCTGCTGATCACCATTTTCAGTTTACTGTCTGTTATCGGCCGACCTCCGGCCAACCAACGAGTCAGCCCCTCACATCAGCCAGTTCCGGTACCAGAACATGCTTGAGGTAAACCACCTTCGTTTTCGTTACCCGGCCCAGGAGAGGGAGTGGGAGTTTCATTTCCGGGTAGCGCCAGGTCAGTGCATGGCCATTCGTGGTACCAGCGGTTCCGGTAAAACCACGCTGCTGAATCTCATCGCCGGGTTCCTTCAGCCGGGGTCAGGGACGATTCTCTGGAACGGCCAGCCCCTCCATCAGCTTGAGCCCTGGCAACGGCCAGTCACCAGTGTGTTCCAGGAGCACAACCTGTTCGAGCACCTGGATGTTGCGACCAATATTGGCCTTGGGCTACACCCCGGACTGAAGCTCACCAAGGAACAGAAAACCCGGATTGAGCAGACTCTGGAGAGGACGGGGCTGGGAGGCTTTGGCACGCGGATGCCGGGAGACCTATCCGGCGGACAACGGCAACGCGTAGCTTTGGTGAGGGCCATTCTTCGCCGCAAGCCGGTGCTGCTTCTCGACGAACCCCTGACAGGGTTAGACCCGGAGGCCAAGCACAGCCTGCGAACCATGTTGTTGGAGGAGAAGGCCCAGGGTGTCACGATGATTCTCGCAAGCCATGATGAAGAAGACCGAAAGTTACTGGCAGACCAACACTGGAATCTTTAAGCTTGCAGAGAATCATTGCAGGGATTTTTTACTCAGTGGCGATCCGTTCCGGACTTACATCAACATCTCCCGACCAGACTCCAGGCAGTGCCAGAATTGATGGTGCCACTCTGGTGCTTAGTGGCAACTGGACTTTGCCCCACTACGGTCCGATCAATCGGCTCGTCAAAAGCCTGACAAGTGCATCACCCGCAGAGTTCAGCCTTGACCTGACCCACCTTGGTCGCGTGGATACCGCCGGCGCATCGCTTATCGTCAAACTCACTGGCCAGAAAGCGCTGCTGCAGGCACTGGAAAACTCAGACCTCGCCGACGAGCAGAAAGCACTTCTGGGTGCAGTTGCCGCGGCAGTGGCTGGTGATCCGTTCCGTCCAACGAAGACTCATCCGGTTGTGAGATTTCTCGCTGAACTCGGGCAGAACGTCACCTCTATTTCCCGGCTCACCTGGCAGCTTTCCGGCTTTATCGGGGAAACCCTCGCCACGCTGTTTTTCATTCTTCCCCGTCCGGCGCGCTGGCGCTTTACGCCTTTCGTTGCCGCCGTTCACGACACCGGCCTGAATGCCCTGCCGATCGTCGCGCTGCTGACCTTTCTGGTGGGGGCCGTTGTCGCGTTTCTGGGCGCTACGGTTCTTGAGGATTTTGGTGCCACCATCTACACCGTCAACCTGGTGGCCTTTTCGTTCCTTCGGGAGTTCGGCGTTCTGCTGGCCGCTATTCTGCTGGCCGGGCGAACGGCCAGTTCGTTTACCGCACAGATTGGTGCCATGAAGGTCAACGAAGAGCTGGATGCCATTCGCACTCTTGGTCTTAACCCGGTTGAACTGCTCGTTGTGCCGCGAGTGCTGGCCATGATGCTCAGCCTGCCATTGCTTACGTTTATCGGCATGATCTCGGGCATGCTGGGCGGCGCCGTCGTGTGTTCTCTGGTGCTGGACATCCCCGTCAGTCAGTTTATGGCGATCGTCGAGCGCGACATCGCCCTCAAGCACTTCCTTGTGGGTCTTGGAAAAGCTCCTGTATTCGCCTTTCTGATCGCCGTGATTGGCTGTCTTGAAGGTTTCAAAGTTGCCGGCAGCGCGCAATCCGTTGGTGAACACACCACGTCCAGTGTCGTTCAGTCTATCTTTATGGTGATATTGCTGGATTCCATCGCGGCACTGTTCTTCATGGAAATGGGCTGGTAACGCATGACCGAGCATTCAATCCGTCCGCACACATCGCCGATCATCGAAGTGCGGGGCCTGAGTAACCGTTTTGGCGCCCACATAGTCCACGACGGTCTGGATCTGGATTTATACCCGGGCGAGATACTGGGCGTGGTAGGTGGCTCTGGCACAGGCAAATCCGTCCTGCTGCGCAGTATTGTCGGATTGAATGTGCCCTCTGCCGGGCATATCCGCGTATTCGATGTTGACCTGACCGAGCTTTCCTCGCAGGAACGGTCCCTGTATGAGCAACGTTTCGGCGTGTTGTTTCAGGGCGGTGCGCTGTTTACTTCGTTGAATCTCGTTCAGAATATTGCCCTGCCCCTGATCGAACACGCGGGCTTGAGCCGGCCAGATGCCGAGGAACTGGCGCGAATGAAACTGGGGCTGACGGGGCTGCCGGCCGACGCAGCGCTGAAGTATCCCGCTGAACTGTCTGGTGGCATGGTCAAGCGTGCAGCTCTGGCCAGGGCTCTGGCACTGGATCCGGAAATTCTGTTTCTTGACGAACCCACCGCGGGCCTGGATCCGATTGGCGCTGCAGCATTCGACGAACTGATCGTCACCCTCAGCGATGCGTTGGGGCTGACGGTCTTTCTTGTCACCCACGATCTGGATACTCTCTACACGACCTGTGACAGGGTGGCGGTTTTATCTCAGCACAAAGTGCTCGTAGCGGACACCCTTGAGCGGGTAGCCAACACAGAGGACGCCTGGGTGCAGGAGTATTTTCATGGCCCGCGAGGGCGAGCGGCCATTGAGGCGCGAAGCAGGCTGACACAACAGGAGCCCAGTTAATGGAGCCAAAGGCCCACCACGTAGTCATCGGACTCTTCACTCTGGCAGCGGTCGGTGCTGCACTGTTGTTTGCCCTATGGTTGGGCAAATCGTCATCCGACCGGGAGTGGGCTTATTACCAGATCGGGTTTGACCACCCGGTTAGCGGTCTGTCAAAGGGCAACCCGGTGCTGTATAGCGGCATACCGGTTGGAGATGTGCTGGACCTCACTCTGGACCCGGAAGATCCATCCCACGTGCGGGTGCTGGTTCGTGTGGACCAGACGATCCCCGTACGTGTTGATACCCGGGCCGGACTGGTCCTCGCCAACATTACCGGAAGCATGAGCATCCAGTTTACCGGTGGCACCCCACAAAGCCCGATACTCAACGGCGACCGGGATAATCCGCCATTGATTACCGCGGAGCCGTCCACTTTCAGCAATCTCCTGAACAACAGTGAGGCGATGCTCTCCAAAGCAGAACAACTGCTTACCAACATGAACCATTTATTGGCCACCGAAAACGTTGAAAACGTAACGGCCATACTCAATAACACCAGAGAAGCCAGTGAGTCTCTGCTTGCCAACCGCGAAGCTCTGATTGAACTTCTGAACCAGTTTGACAGCGCTGCAGTGCGTGCGGAAGAAGCCGCGATCAAAGTTTCCCGAGTCTCGGACAATGCCCGTCTCGTACTGAATGATCGGGTAGCCCCGGTTCTGACGGCCATGGATAACGCCTTGGCCACGCTGCAGCCGTCTCTCGAACGGCTTGACCAGATAACGGGCAACAACGAGCACGCTCTGGATACCGGCATCCAGGGATTCTCCCAGCTGGCACCGGCGTTGCGTGAGTTGCGCAGCACACTGCGCAGTCTGAACTCGTTTACCCGTAGGCTTGAGCAGGACCCGGCGGGCACACTCTGGGGCGGCTCGACAATGAAGGAGTTTGAGGAATGATGATCGGCGTTATGCGAGTAGCCCTACCCCTGGTCGCCGTCATCATGACAGCCTGCACCGTTCTTCCAAGGCCGGAGCCACCCAGGGTAATGGACCTGGCCGCATCGGTATCGCAAACGGAGTTCCAGCAACCGTTACCCGTCAACATCCGGGTTGATACTCCGCTCGCCTCAGAGCCCCTCGACAGCTCAAGCATTCTGCTAAAACCTACCCCCTATGAATTTCAGGCGTTCAGCAAGGCACGCTGGCGCGACAGTACGCCCGTTATTATCCGCGACCACCTGGCCAGACACCTGCGTGACAGCAAGGGGTTTCGAAATGTCATCATAGACACCAGCCCAGCCATCGCGGAACTGACACTGCTAACGGAACTGTCGGCATTTCATATCCAGTACGATGGCACGGACGGCGCGGTCAATGTTGAGCTTCACGCAGAGTTTGTCAGTAACCGCGACGGCCAAAGCCTTTGTCTCCGCAGTTGGAACATTCAGGAACCGTCAAGGGGGACCGATCTCGACTCGGTGGTGCAGGCCTTTTCCCGTGCGAGCAACACGCTGGCAACCGAACTCACCTTGTGGTCCCGGTCCTGTGTTGATCAGCCACACACTTCCGCCCCCTGATATTTGCACTTGATCGGGGGGCCAGATAACATCCCTTCCGGCTCCAGGTATGGAGCCTTTTAACACAGGCCATAGGCCCGATAACCTTCACAAGGAGCGTGATATGCCCCAGATACCTGGCGTCGAGTTTGTCGACAACACCAATCAACGCACGCCCTGCGTTCTGCTTCTTGATATATCCGGCTCCATGACCGGCGAGCCAATCCGACAGCTGAATGAAGGCCTGAAGGCCTTCGAAGAAGAGCTGAAGAGCGATCCTGTTGCCGCACTGCGGGTACAGGTGATGGTGATCACAGTTGGCGGCCCGGAGGACGTTCGGATTGTCCAACCCTGGACTGACGCCTCAGACTTCAAGGCTCCCACGCTACACGCAAGTGGACTGACACCCCTCGGCCAGGGCATGGCGAAATCACTGGATGAAATTGCCAGCCAGAAGGCCGTTTATGATGCCAACGGCATCTCCAGTACGCGCCCCTGGATCATCATGATCTCCGACGGCTGCCCCAATGACTATGGCTGGGAGTCCTACGCTGATCAGTCCCGCCAGGAAGAGCAAGACAAACGGGTGATCGTATTCCCTATCGGCACCAAAGATGCCGACTTTGAAGCCCTGGGCCGATTCTCGGTCAAGACCCCCAAGAAGCTGAAAGGCCTTCAGTTCCGCGAATTGTTCGTGTGGCTCAGCCGAAGCATGTCGACGGTGTCCGCCAGCGTCCCGGGTGAGAAAGTCAGCCTTCCGGCAACCGATTCCTGGGCCGAAATCGAGGTCTGATATGGCCTTCCAACTTGCCGGCGCCTCGGCCACTGGTCGAGGGCACCTCGAGAACGGCACCGGTTGTGAAGACGCTCACTACGTGATCGAAAGCACCGACGGTGTGGTTGCCTGTGTCTGCGATGGCGCAGGCTCCGCCCCCCGCTCAGCCGAGGGGGCCACGGCCCTGTCTCGTGCCATCTGCGAAGCACTGTTGCCAAAGCTGGCGTATATCCAGTCAGATGATATTGCTGACACCGTGAGCAATGCCATCCGCCAAACCCGTGACCAGCTTGCACTCAAGGGGCCACTCAATGAGTTTCACTCAACCCTGTGCGGCATTGCCATAACGGCAGAGCAGTGCCTGGTATTCCACCTTGGCGACGGCGTGATCATGGGCATAAACCCCGGGGACTGGTCCGATTTTGTGGTGAGTGAGCCGGAAAACGGTGAGTTTGCGGAGACAACGTACTTCTTCACTCTCCCCCAATGGCAGTCACACCTGCGCGTATTCAGTGCGCCCCGTCGCTATCGAACCTGGTTTCTGATGTCCGACGGTTGCGCCAGTTTTGCAGCAAAAACCTCACCGTGGCGTCCAACGGATAACTTCCTCCTGCCTGTGCACAATTATCTGCGTGAGCTGCCGGACCCGGAAGCCCGCAATGCAACCTTGCTGAAGACACTGCAATCACCGCAAACCGATCGCATCACCGCCGACGACAAAACACTGGTATGGATACATGAGCAAGGCGCCGACTGATCTGGAATTGCAGTACCCCGACGGACAACGTGAACGCCTGAAGCTTCGAAGCAAACCCCTGAACCAGGGTGCAGATGGGGCGATCTACGCGGCGCCGGGCAACAAACTGGCCCTTAAGCTGTACCACGATCCGAAAAAAGATCCGGAACGGCCTGAGAAAATCCGGCAGATGCTGAAGGCGCCGCCGGATGATAGCGGTTTGCAGCACTTTGCCTGGCCTGTTGCCCAGATCACCACCCGGCAGGGCCGTTTTGTCGGCTACGCCATGCCCCTGCTTCCGGTGTCCAGCTATGTCTCGCTCGATCTTCTGCTGACCCGAAAAGGCCGACAGTTGGGAAAACTGCCGGAAAATCGGGAATTCCGGATCAAAGCCGCAGCAAATCTGGCCCAACGGGTTGCCCAGTTGCACGCCAAAGGCCACTGCATTATCGACATGAAACCCGCCAACCTGCTGGTACACAGGAAAACCACAGACATCGTGGTGGTGGACTGCGACGGGTTCGCCATTCAAGGGGAAAACGGGTTTATCCCCGGACATCAGTTCACCACCGGGTACATTGCGCCGGAAGCGTGGAAAGAGCAGTTAAAGCCCGAAGCACTGGGCCAGGCACAGGATCTGTTTGCACTGGCAGCGATCATTTTTCAGTTGGTTAACGAGGGCCTGCATCCCTACCAGGGCATTCCGGCAGATAAGCAGGAGATTCCGGGTGACACCCAGAACCGGATTGGCCAGGGCCTGTACCCCTATGGCCAGAAGCCGGATCGGCGTATTAAACCCTCCCCCTGGAGTGTGCACCTGGATTTCCCGAAAGCACTGACGCAAGCATTTGAACTGGCGTTCAACTCGAGTGACCAACGACCATCAGCCGACCATTGGGCACACCTTCTGCAACAGGCAAGCGGCGAACTGAAAGCCTGCAGGAAGAACCGAAATCATGATTTCTGGGGCTCAAGCTGCCCTTTGTGCGCGCAGAGTTCGGTCACTGTTGAAGTAAAAAAAACCAGGACAAGGCCCGCACCACAAGCCCGGCCCCGTCCCGTCGTCCAGCCTTACCAATATCATCCGCCACAGGCTCAGACTCAACCACAGTCAAATTCAGGCTCCTTGTTATTCAAAGGGGTGAGTGTGGTGTTTGCGATGTTGCTTGCGGTCGGTTACGTCTACCACCTCTATGATGAAGAAAGGCGCACGAAGCAGTACTACGCTGAACGGTTACGTGAGGAACAGCGCGCAGCCAGCGAACGGCACGAGGAAAGGCTCAAAGCTCAGCAAGCGGAGAAAATCAGAAACGCCTGGCGTGACACGGGCGAGCGTGCGACGGCGACCTCCGTGCACGTCAGTACCTACCCTCTGCCAGCCACGCGACGCTCCCAACCGGGAGCTAAAGCTACCCCGATGACCGTGCCCTTTTTTCAGCCTCAGGCATTCAGCTCAGTCACACAGCTCCCGCTGCTGCACTACACCCCATTGACGCCCGCCTGGGAATACACAGGTGAACATCCTCTGAGCCGGGTTACCCTGAATCCGATATCTGATCAGCTGACAGAAAACGAAGCTACATACACATTGAATGGCTCCAGCGGTTACCAGCTCCGGGACGCGTACATTCATCCGGAAAGTGAAGCCCTCTACGTTCGCAAGTGCGGCTTCCAGCTGAACTGCTATGAGCTGGCCCGCATCACTCCCGACGGCAAGGAAACGGTCTATCAGATAGAAGAAGAACCCCAAAACGACGGCAGCGGGCACCGGCGTGCGGTCGAGGCCTGGCGCTTTGCCGTTACGAAAGACGAACAGCACCTCATCATCGCGGGACATCTGAGCTTGCGCATATACCGGGTAGCAAACCCCGATGGACCTGTCGCAGAAGTCGAATACCCGTCGCCATACCTCAGTTACGACGCTGCGGACCTGGCCATAACCCCCGATGGCCACCAGATATACGTGGGCTTATCGCTGAACCTTGGTTATGGCGCGCAATACAATGCCACGGTCCTTGAGTTCACCCAGCGCGACGGGCGCCCGGTGTTAACCCGGGATTTTAACGTGGGCTGGCCGGATGACGGCTCCATGGCCGCCGCCACGGTTGATGTCAGTGCCGATGGGACAACCCTTGCCCTGGGCAGCTATCAGGATCAGACAAGCGATGATTCGACTTACACACAGTATGGCAAACCGGTTACGGTCAAAACCGCCAAGGCTGGCATTACAGTCTGGCAGAAGCAGGCAGAGCAAGGTAACTGGAAGCAAACGGGCCGCTACGTTCTTGATCGCCAGGATTTGCTCAAAGCGCCCTCTCGGCCCGGGATGTTAATGTTTACCCCGAATAACCAGAAGCCGCCTGGCAGCTACCGGTTCAACATTGGCTTCGACCTGACTCCTGACGGCACCAGACTCCTGAGCGGAATTGAAACTCAGACAACGCGACAAACCGGCACCCAGGCCCGGGCATGGGTACTGGATATCAAGGACGGAATTCCCGAAATGCGGACTCGCTTGCAACGGAGTAGCGACGCACCGAACGCCTACCCCTTCGCCGGACTTTCGACCAGAGGTAGCTCAGCGGTTCTGGGATGGGCCGATTATCAAATGGGCGACGCCTTCGCGCGTACAGAAGGAGAGCTACACCTCGCCCTGACGGCTTTCAGCCTTGGGAAATAGATCATCCCAGGCTGCACTGAGGTAGAGAAACATGGACCACAGAGTGAGGGCTGCCGCAATGTACAACAGACCAATCGCCACATAGGCCCAGAAATTTCCGGGAGGAAAGGCCAGAAGGCCCACAATGGCGGCAATCTGCGCCGTCGTTTTGACCTTGCCAATGTAAGAAACCGCAACACTGGCCCGGCTGCCAATCTCCGCCATCCACTCCCGCAATGCCGAGATAACGATTTCCCGGCCAATAATGATCGTCGCAGGAATGGTGAGCAGCACGGCGGCGTAGCCTTCGATCAGTACCGCCAACGCCACCGCGACCATCAACTTGTCAGCCACAGGATCGAGAAACGCCCCAAAGGGCGTACTCTGGTTGAGCTTTCGGGCCAGGTAACCATCCAGCCAGTCAGTAATGCCTGCCAGCGCAAAAATAAACGCGCTGGCCATGTAGCTCCATTCCATGGGCAAATAAAACACCACCACGAATACCGGAATCATGACGATACGAGACATGGTAATAAGGTTCGGTAAATTCATGGTGATCCTATTCGTTGTGAAGCGCTGCATAAATGGATTCAGCCAGTGCTTTGCTGATGCCCTGCACCTTGGCAATTTCGTCAACGCCGGCCTTCTGTATACCCTGTATACCGCCGAAATAGCGTATCAGTTCCCGCCGACGTTTAGGGCCAACGCCCTCGATACCTTCCAGCGTGGACTGTCGACGCTGTTTATCTCTTCTTGCCCGGTGGCCAGTAATGGCAAACCGGTGCGATTCATCCCGTATGTGCTGAATCAGGTGCAGCGCTGGCGAATCGGCAGGGACCCGGAACACATCGCCGGTCATGGCGTCAATCAACTGTTCCATCCCCGCTCTGCGCGTTACGCCCTTCGCCACACCGATCAGCGGGATATCTGAAATCCCAAGTTCTTCAAACACTTCCCGCGCAATGTTCAACTGCCCCTTACCACCATCAATGAACACCAGATCGGGCCGTTTGCCCTCACCACTCACCAGCCGGCGATAGCGACGGGTCAGCACCTGGCGCATGGCGGCGTAATCGTCACCAGCGGTCACGCCTTCAATGTTATATAGCCGATAATCGCTTTTCAGGGGGCCATTCTCGTCGAAAACCACACAGGATGCGACGGTATTTTCCCCGTGGCTGTGGCTGACATCAAAGCACTCCATTCGGCCGGGCGTTTCCGTCAGTTCAAGCAGGTCCCTCAGAGCCAGCAAACGTCGGTATACAGTTTCCTTACTGGCGAGGTGTGTGAGCAGCGTTTGCCGGGCATTGGTCATGGCCAGTTCCAGCCAGCGGCGGCGCTCGCCCCGCACATTGCCACGAATTCGGGTTTCCCGGTTGGCAGACTCACTGAGCGCTTCTGAAAGCAACTCCTGCCCATCTACGGAGACCGGCACCAGAATGTCCCGGGGGATTTCGCGGCGGGTGTCGCCGCCAAAATAGTACTGTCCAAGAAACGCCGACAGTAATTCGCCTTCCGATTGCTCCAGTGAGAACCTGGGGAAATAGTCTTTGGTACCCAGCACTCGCCCACCACGCACAATAATGACCACGATGCACACCACGCCGGCCTCCTGAGCGATGGCGATGACATCGGCATCGCCACCTTCACCATCGACCGATTGCTGTTCCTGCACGTGGCGCAAGTGATTAATCTGATCACGATAGGTCGCGGCTTTCTCGAATTCGAGGCTGGCAGACGCCTGCTCCATGGCGTTCATCAGATCATGAATAATCGCAGGATTCTTACCTTCCAGAAACATCGTCGCACGGCGAACGTCTTGCTGATATTCCTCTGGGCTTATGAACTCTACGCAAGGCGCGGTACAGCGGTTGATCTGGTACTGCAGGCAGGGCCTGTTTCTGTTCCTGAAATAGCTTTCATTACAGGATCTTATTCGGAAAACCTTTTGTAGAATATTAAGACTTTCCTTGACCGCTCCCGAGCTGGGAAACGGCCCAAACCAGGTCCCACCGCCTTTTTTGGTACGTCCGCGCCGGAATGTAAGCGAAGGGTAGTCACTGTGGGACGACAGGTAGATAAAAGGATAGGATTTGTCATCCCTGAGCAGGATATTGTAAGGCGGCCGAAGGGATTTAATCAGATTCTGTTCCAGCAACAACGCTTCCGTTTCGCTGCCGGTGATAGTGACTTCAATGGATTCAATTTTGCTGACCAGCGCTTCGGTTTTCGGTGCCAGGCCAGTCTTGCGGAAGTAGCTGCCGACCCGCTTTTTAAGATTACGGGCCTTTCCCACATACAGAATGGCCCCGGCACCATCGTACATGCGATAGACACCAGGGCGCTCTGTGAGTTGTTTCAGGAAGTTTTTGCTGTCGAACTCCCCGGTGGGTTCGAGGGGATCAGACCTTGTCGGCATCCAGCAATCCAAGCCTTACCGCCATCAATGCCAATTCGACATCACTGGAGATCTCCAGTTTCTCGAAAATCCGGTAGCGGTAGCTGTTGACGGTTTTCGGACTCAGACAAAGCTTATCTGAAATATCCTGAACTTTCTGACAGTCCACTACCATCATTGCGATCTGCATTTCCCGCTCGGACAGCCGTTCGAATCGCGACAGTTCACCGCCTTCGTCCGGGTCACCGCCCAGGGTTTTGAGCGCCATTTTCTGCGCAATTTCAGGACTGATGTAACGCTGGCCGGAATGGGCCTTACGAATGGCGCGCACCATCTCCTGTATATCGGCACCTTTGGTTATATAGGCGGAAGCACCACTTTGCATAACCCGGGCTGGGTAAGGGTCATCAGCACAGGCTGTGACAACAATCACCCGAATGGAGTCGTCCAGGCGCAAAATACGGCGGGTAGCTTCTAGCCCTCCGATGCCGGGCATGCGAATGTCCATCAACACAATATCCGGGCGATCTTTACGCACGAACTCGATGGCATCCTCGCCTGAGGAGGCCTGACCAATCACATCAATGTCAGGATTGTCAGCCAGCATGCGGGTAATACCGGAGCGCACCAGCTCGTGATCGTCAACAACGAGTATCCTGATCAAAACTCACCTCGCCGTCAGGTAGGAAAAAAACAGGCCAATTGTAACGGTTACACGATCGACAGGATAGGTAAGCCGGACAAAACCTTATGATACGCCATGTTTCACCCGGCCAAATCAGGCAGGGGCACCAAGGCCAGCTGTATTCTCGACCGGATCAAACCAGACAACCAGGTCTCCCCGGTTAACGGCAGACAGTACCCTGCTGCGCTCTGCCAGAGGGTTCTCGGTATCGTTCAGACCGTGGTAGCGGGTGCAATATTCCTCCGCCAGCCCTTCGAGTTGGTCGTCGGTGAGCAAGCTCGCATCTACGACAAATTTTTCCTGGCGCGGGTCCGCCTCAGGCTGTTGTTCTGCGTATTCGCTCATCGCACCCCCTTCAGTCGCTATATGTTACGGTTTTCTGTCCGACATCAGAACCCTCGCGATTATAGACAGATTCTAGTGTCCCGTTCGGAAGCCAGCGGTGAGTTCACGCATCAATACGGACTCCTGCCGCAGAGCTTCGCTGATCAGGCGGGTACTGGTTACGTTCTCAGTCAGCGTTTCAGCGCTCCGGCTCAGCGCCTCAGTTCTGCGACCAACCCGGCCAATCTCCTCTCGTTGCAGTGTGATCGACGAGCGAATGCTATCACTCTGCACTTCAAGTTCGTCAAACTGTCTGTTGAGCTGATCCAGGTGTATTGCCAGGGCCTGCAGATTAGCCCCGTTTTTCTCGCC
>DATGQY010000139.1:0-51309 GCA_035303925.1 Marinobacter sp.
GGCCAGGCTGCACAATGTTGAATTAACCCTGGTGATAGGCCAGTACGCCCAAGCCTGGCACTTGTCAGACCACAGGAGATCGGTTACCGAGAATGTTCTGGCCTGGCAGAGATACTGGCCCCGACAGCTTCCCATGCCGCACCCCAGCCCGCGGAATAATCTGTGGCTGAGGCGAAACCCCTGGTTCGAGAATGAGGTGCTGCCCAAGCTGCAAGGGCGGGTCAGCGAGCTACTCGGATAATGCCGGGCCCACGCATTCCGAAGTGAATCTCGGTGCTGTCTGGCTGATATAGGCGCCCAGCATTCGCTGCTGTTGTTCGTTGATATACAGGCCCTGCTTGGTCCTGCGCCAGAGAACATCGTCTGCGGTAAGCGCCCATTCGTTGAAGATCAGATAGTCAACTTCCCTTTGGCTCAGGGTGTCGGTGTACCAGTGCCCCATGTCTTTCTGATCGTTTGCGCCCTTGAGTATCCGATAGCTTTCGGTGCCGTAGCTGCGAACGAAACGCTGAATAGCCGGCTGGGCCAGCCAGGGGAAGTCAGCTTTCAGCCTCTCCGCCAGTGATAGCTGAGACTGAAAATCACCACCCGGAAGCAGCGCTTTCCGCGTCCAGGACCGACCCGCACCGGGGAAATACGAGCAGACTTGATCGGTAACTGCTTCCGCCAATTTCCGGTAGGTGGTGATCTTGCCGCCAAAGACTGACACCAGCGGCGGCTGACCGTCTTCGTCGTTTATCTCGAACGAGTAATCCCTTGAGGCGGACTGTGCCGTGCCGCCTTCCTCATCCATCAGCGGGCGGACACCGGAATAGCTCCAGACAACATCCTCCGCAGTCAGTTGCCGACGGAAGTACTGATTCACGATATCGAGCAGGTAGTCTGTTTCGGCGGCAGAGATACTGGCTTCGGAGGGATTGCCTTCGTAGTCCACATCGGTCGTGCCAATCAGCGAAAAGTTGTCTTCATAGGGGATAACAAACACAATCCGCTGGTCTTCGTTCTGCAGAATATAGGCCTCGGTATTCCGGTTCAGCCGGGGCACTACAATATGGCTGCCCTTTACCATACGGATTTGTTTTGGTGCTTTAATGCCGAGGCTTTCGGCAAACAGCTTGCTGACCCAGGGGCCCGTCGCATTGACGATGACGCTGGCTTTCACGCTACGGCGGTGTCCTTGCAGTGTGTCTTCCAGTGTCGCCAGCCAATGACCGTCTTCCCGTTTGGCACGGATGCATCGGGTTCGGGTAAGAATGGTAGCGCCTTTATCCCGTGCCTTGGCTGCAGTGAGTACCACCAGCCGGGCATCATCCACCCAGCCGTCGGAATACTCGAAACCTTTGGTGATCTCGGGTTTGAGCGGTGAGTCAGCGTCGAAACCGATCGTTCGAGAGCCGGGCAGCAGCTCACGCTTTGCCAGATGGTCGTATAGAAACAGGCCGGTTCGTATCATCCAGGCAGGACGAAGGTGAGGTTGATGTGGCAGGCGAAAACGCATGGGCCACATGATGTGTGGGGCGTTTGCCAGCAGCGCTTCCCGTTCCGCAAGGGCCTCCCGTACCAGCCGGAACTCATAGTGTTCCAGATAACGCAGGCCACCGTGAATCAATTTGCTGCTGCTGGAAGACGTGGCGGAAGCCAGATCGTTCATTTCACAGAGAACAACGTTCAGGCCCCGCCCGGCGGCATCCATGGCTATGCCGGTGCCGTTTACTCCGCCCCCAATCACCAGAAGGTCGCAGTGATCGGGGTAGCCGCCGGGCCTGGAACTGTCTGTTTTGCCTGAGATTTGATCTTCAACCACTGCTGACTAACTCCTTGTGTCAGAGCTGGAGTGGTTTACCTGCCTGGCGGCGGCGCTCCTCCCACTCTTCTTTGGTTTGGGCTGCCTGTTCTCCTGGCATGGCGTCGATGATCTCGAAATAATCCGAGGCATATTCATCGGCCACGATAGCAGCCCGGGGTTTGATTTTTACGACGTATACGGTCTGAACGTTCTGGTGATCCATCGCACGCCAGTACTGTTCGTCTTTCAGGAAACTGTACTTGTGGCCTTCCAGTGCGCGGATCACGTTTGCGGTGTTCGTGGTGCCAGCGCGTTCAACCGCCTCTTTATACTGGTACACAATACTGTAGGCAGAGGCTGCAGAGGAAGAGGGACGCATCTCATATCGAGACGAAAAAGCGTCAACAAATGCCTGTCCCCGCGAATAATTGTTCTCATAGGGCAAATTCCATACCCAGGGTGCCGCGCCGACGACACCTTCCATCATGGTTGGCCCAACCTGTCGGGCCATGCCAAGGGTAAGGTTGGGTACAACCACCTGCATGCGCTTGGTCAGCCCCATGTCGTAGGCGACATTGAGTGCCCGTACCATATCGTCGCCGAACAGAACCAGCATCAAGACTTTGGCATCGGATTCCGCAGCCTGCTCCAGTGCCTTGCGGAAATCGGTGATCAGCGCTCTCGGGAACGGGGTCTTTACGCCTGGATGGCGGCCGGTGTCTACGGTGTTGGAAAACTGACGAACAGACTCTTCTACCGACCAGCCCCAGGTGTAATCGGCCGTGATGTAGAAGTAGTCATCACTGGCATGGTTCTGTTGCAAGTATTTGCCAAGAACTTTGGCGGTCATCCAGGCATTGTAGGGCTCGCGAAACATGTGGCGGTGTCCTTCGCTGCCTGTCGTTGCGTTGGAGTAGGTCAGGGTGCCGAAGTAAATACGGTCCCGGTCCCTGGCAGCTTTGCCAGACGCAATGGCGACCGCACTGGAGACTCCACCAAACACCATTTGCACCCCGTCCCGGTCAATCAATTGTGCGGTGTTATTGGCCCCCTGTTCGGGGTCGCCCCGGGTGTTGCGTATCACCAGTTCCAGAGGCCGCCCCAGCACACCACCCGCCTGATTGATTTCTTCAACCGCAAGAAAAGCGCCCAGGCGTTGCTGTAACCCCTGGTTCTTGTAGCGGCCGGTTTCCGGGTAGTTCAGACCGATCTTCAGTGTTTCAGCGGATATAGTGGCACTGCCGAAGAAAGCAGGCATGCCGAGAGCAGGAAGGTCCTGAAAGTCATTGTGGTTTGGTCTCCGGTGGTGGATGCCACTCGGCCTGTTATTGTTGTTCGCAGGCTGACGTAATCGAGTAGTTTCCGCCGGTGGCTCGCTGGCAACAATGGGACTAAAGTGGATATTCCACGTCGGCCACACACCACTTGATATAAGTCAGTTTTCCCGAGCGACTCTATCCCTGCGCGGCCTCCGCAGCTTTGACTTTCACGTAACTGCCGGGGGCATCTTCCAGTGTGTCCAGCTCGCCCTCGCCGGGCATGCGAGCGGGAACCTGAGTGCCTTCGTGGCTTCGGATCCATTCTCGCCAGTGAGGCCACCATGAACCGCTATGATGTTCAGCTTCGCGGAGCCAGTCATCCGGATTCTCCGGTACGCCCTCGTGGGTCCAGTAGCCGTACTTTTCTTTGTAGGGCGGGTTGATGACGCCGGCAATATGGCCAGACCCGGAAAGAACAAACCGTACATCACCACCGTAAACCCGGGCGCCTTTGTAGGTTGTTTTCCATTTGGCAATGTGGTCCTGACGGGCCGAAAGGAAGAAAGACGGTACCTGAATCTGATTCAGGTTAATGGTTTCACCGCAAATTGTCAGCGCATCCGGCTCAACCAGTCGGTTGTGCAGATACATTTCGCGCAAATAGTAACTGTGCATCCGGAAGGGCAGGTTGGTGCCGTCGGTATTCCAGTAGAGCAAGTCGAATGCGGCCGGTTTCAGACCCTTCAGGTAGTTGTTGGTCCAGTACGACCAGAACAGGTCGTTTTCCCTGAGCAGATTGAAGGTAAACGCCATGGCTCGGCCATCAAGGAAGCCTTTTCGCTCCATGGCACGTTCAATGCCGCGTATGGAGTGATCATTAATGAACACTCCAATACCACCCGGGTCCGAGAAGTCCAGTAAGGTCGTCAGATAGGTGGTGCTGTTAATCGGGCTGAGTTTCTTTTTTTCCAGCCAGGCCATGGTGGAACCGAGCAGTGTTCCGCCAATGCAGTAGCCGATCGCATTCATCTGTGTCTCACCGGTGGCCCGTTGCACGGCTTCGATGGCCGCCAGGGGGCCGAGCTTCACGTAGTCGTCCCAGCCGGTGTCTTTCTGGGCGGGGCCCGGGTTCCGCCAGGACACCACAAATACTGTCTGGCCCTGATCAACCAGCCAGCGAATGAAGGAGTTACGTTCCGTGAGATCAAGGATGTAATACTTGTTGATCCAGGGCGGCACAATGAGTAAGGGGGTTTGTGCTACGGTCTTGGTGGTGGGGGTGTATTGAATGAGCTGCATAAGCTCATTCTGGTACACCACCTTGCCTGGCGTGGTAGCCAGGTTGCGACCGACCTCAAACGCTGAGCGGTCGGTCATGGCTACGTTAAACAGGTTTGGGTTGTGGCGCACGTCTTCCAAAAGATTGCGGGCGCCGTCAACCAGGTTCATGCCTTTGCGCTCCCAGGTGATGCGCAGGATTTCCGGGTTGGTGAGCGGATAGTTCGATGGCGACAGCGCACTGGTCAGCTGGCGGGCAAAAAACAGCATTTGATCCCGGTTTGGGCCAGGCAGGCCTTCCATGTTTTCCACCCAGTCGAGAAACGCCCGAGAGTTAATCAGATAGGCTTGCTGCAGGACGTCGAAGGGTAAATGCTTGTGCCAGTCGTCAGCCAGGAACCGGCGGTCATCTGGATCCGGCTCGGCTACCGGTGACTTGTCTTTGCCGGTAAGGCGCGCAAGTGAGTATCGGGCGAGCCCCAGGTGTTTCCTGGCGAGGTCGATTTCGGCACTGGCAAAGCGCAGGGGGTGCAGTAACAGGTCTTCAGCCATGGCTCTGTAGGCATCCGACATTTCGGTTAGGGTAGACAGCTTGGCATCGTCGATCATGCCGGTGTCGCCCAACCACTTTTCCAGCTGCTGCTGGCTGTCACGGATGCGGGATTCGAAAGCTTTTACCAGTTGATCTGCGGTCTTGCCGACAAAGTCCATGCCAAACATCGGGTGCTCCTGTGCCCTGAAAGAAAGCAGCCGGAATGACATGGCCATTCCGGCTTTAGCCTGTACCGGGGAGTCAGGCCGCTGTTTTGCTGCTGCCTGATGCTTTTGGTGTGCTGGCTTTGTCTTTCACCGGCTCTTTCTCGTCCGCTTCGAAGACTTTCTGAACCTGCTCACGGGTATCAGTGAAGTAGTCCTGCCACGCTTTCCAGTCGCTGGTGAATTGCTCACTCAGTGACTTGAGCGTTTCGGCCTGGTCGGCAGTCAGGCTTTTCAGGCCGTCAAGGTCCCGTACTTCAGCGACTTTTTTTGCCTGATCCATGGCAACATCGGCGTAACGGCGCAAGGCTTCCATCTGCATTTCCGCCGCTTTGCTGAATTGGCTGAACAGGGTTTCGTTGAGGCGGGTGGCTTTTTCGAGAAGTTCGTTATTCATGGTTCACAGCTCCTTTGTGAGGGGAATTGAATGACTATCCTAACCTACGGCAGATGACGCAATTTTGACAAGCATCAATCGGCCGCTCAGCATATTCTTTAGGGTGTAGGCAATCAATCTGTCACTGGAGAAAATCATGGCTAATCGCAGGTCGGAACTTGAAACCCTGAAAGCAGATCTTGAGGCGAGGCTGGCCCGATACACCGCGCACCAGCGCCGGGAGGAAGGGGCGCTCGATAAAGACTTTGAAGAACAGGCGAACCAGACCCAGAACGATGAGGTTGTGGACTCACTGGAGGTTGAGACCCGGTCGGAGCTGGTACAGATTGCCCATGCACTGGAAAGGCTTGATGAAGGACTTGGCGATGAGTGCGAAGGATGCGGCGATGAAATAGATCCTCGACGGCTACAGGTCCTGCCATATACTACGCTCTGTGTTGATTGCGCAGAAAAATTAACCTGACCAGAGTAGTAGGGGATGACCGTGCAGCAGGCTGGAGATCACGAAAACAAAGGGTTACCCAAAGCGCAGGTTATCGGCCTGATACTGGGGGCAGCCTTTTTGCTGGTCACGCTGTTGTTGCCGGCGCCGGAGACCATGAGCCAGCAGGCCTGGGCGGCGTTGGGGTTGATGCTGCTGATGGCGACCTGGTGGTCCACCGAGGCGATCCCCATTCCGGCAACAGCGCTGTTGCCAATTGTTCTGGTGCCTGCCTTGGGATTAGGAAGTATTGGGCAGGCGACCGCGCCTTACGCCAATCCGATCATCTTTCTGTTCCTTGGCGGCTTTACCCTGGGCCTGGCCATGCAGCGATGGAATCTCCACCGCCGGATTGCCCTGCTTACGCTCAAGGCTGTGGGTGATAAACCCCGACGCCAGATTGCAGGCTTCATGGCCGCCACGGCCTTTCTGAGTATGTGGGTCAGCAACACTGCCACTGCCATCATGATGCTGCCGATTGGCTTGTCGGTTGTTGGCATGATGGGGGGCGGAAACCCGGAGGGCGTTCGCCGTTTTGCCACGGCGCTCTTGCTGGCCATTGCCTATGCGGCCAGCATTGGTGGTATTGCCACATTGATCGGCACGCCGCCCAATGCGCTGCTGGCGGCTTACCTGAGTGAGAATCAGGGCATTTCGGTAGGATTTGCACAATGGATGCTGCTGGGTGTTCCGGTTGCCGTTGTGATGCTGGTGTTGTCCTGGTGGTGGCTTACCCGGAAAGACTTCGGCCTGGGTGTTTCAGGTAACAGTGGTCAGATGATTCGTGATGAACTGACAAAGCTGGGCCCTATGAGTCACGGTGAGAAACTCGTGGCAACTGTTTTTGTGGCAACCGCCGCAGCCTGGATCTTTCGGCCTCTGCTCTCGGCAGGGCTTATGCCCTGGCTCAGTGATACCGGCATCGCAATCGCGGCGGCCCTGGCCATGTTTATTATTCCGGTGAACCGTGCCGAGCGAACATTTGTGCTGGACTGGGACTCCGCAAACCGGTTGCCCTGGGGCGTGTTGCTGTTGTTCGGCGGTGGGTTGGCAATGGCCGGCGTAATCAGCAGCTCGGGCCTGGCTGAATGGATTGCCCAGAGTCTGGGCGTGGCTGGCGCCCTGCCAACATTGGTGATGATTGTGGTGGTGGCGACGGTCATCATTTTTCTGACGGAAGTGACCAGCAACACAGCCACTGCGGCCGCGTTCCTGCCGCTGCTCGGGGCGCTGGCGATGTCCCAGGAGCTGTCTCCTCTGCTTCTGACGGTGCCAGCGGCGATCGCTGCAAGTTGTGCCTTTATGATGCCCGTGGCAACACCGCCGAATGCGATCGTGTTTTCCAGTGGTCACATGCAGATATCCGACATGATTCGTGCCGGTTTTGCCCTGAATATTGCGGGTATTGTTGTGGTCACCCTGATCACTTATGCCCTGGTCGGGTTGGTTTTCTCCCTGTAGATTGTGCCGCTCCGGCGGCTTTTGGTATCTCCTCTTGAACCAGTTCTCACTCCTGCCCTGGTAAGCCTCACCTGCAGCGACAGATTTGAGGCACAGTTATCTTTAAGCGGATTACGATTTCGGTATCGTACGGTAACAACATGTAACAGCTAAGTTGCACGTCTAATAAAAACAGGGACTTTCCATAATGCTGCTGGTGCTGGCCGGATCCATTCTCACTTTCACCATGGTGCAGGAAGCCACCGAGGTTGAGCCGTTTGATCGGGGCACGATCGTATTGGAGCACAAAGTAGACTCCAGTCCGGTGGAGCATCGGTCGGATATACGGATCGAGCCGCTGGTCGAGCAGAAGTTCCGGAACATCGTTCGCCAGGCCTACGATTACAGTTGCGGCAGTGCTGCGCTAACCACCGTTCTGAACAATTATCTGGGCCGAACCTTGTCGGAGCGTCAGGTGATGGAAGGTCTGCTTCACTACGGCGAGAGTGAGCGGATTGTGCAGCGCCGTGCATTCTCCATGCTCGATATGAAAAAGCTGGTGACCGCGCTTGGCTACCCTTCCGGTGGTTTTCGGGCCGGCATCGATGACCTTATGGAGCTTGATCACCCCGCCATCGTTCCGATCGACCATGCTGGCTTTAAACACTTCGTTGTGTTGCGAACCATTCGCGACGGACGCGTTTTCCTTGCAGACCCGGCCGTTGGCAACATCTCGTTCACCCTGGCTCAGTTTGAAGAAAAGTGGGATGACAACGTGTTGTTCATTGTCTTCCCGGGCAGTGACAAGCCCCTCGATAACCTCGAGTTGAAAGAAGAAGACCTTCGTATTGTAGACGACCAGACTATGACACTGCTGGCCATGCAGCAGATTCCGGCATTTAACGAGTCCACCGAAAGGCGGATCCAGAACTTGCTGGAGCGACAGAAGAATAATCCCGACGGTAGCGTGGAAAATACACGCAAACAGCTTCATTACCGTCGTAACTAATTTCCGGGTATTTGCCCGGAACAGGAATAAAATCAATAAGAGTAGGGAGTCAGGATGAATCGTTGGTTTGTGCGAGGCTTTATCCTTGTTTCCGCGGCCGGTCTGCTTCCGAGTATGACCATGGCGCAGGATGGGAACGTGGATCAGGCGCGGGAAGCGCTTTCGCGTCAGGAGGGAGACGAAGATTCCAGCAAACAGTTGGAGGAAGTTTTCCAGGCTGCGGAAAAAAACTACTCACTGCAGAAGAAAGGCACTCACTCCCTGAACTATTCGTTTGATTACTCCTACACGGGTGATCAGCGGCTGGATCTGGCCATCTCCAATGGTTCGGTACGGAACCTGGATGTGGTGCCCTCTGCGACCCACAACTTCACCAACTCCTTTTCCTACGACTACGGGCTGCTCGATAACCTGACTGTAGGCACCCGCATTCCTCTGATCGTCAAATACGACACGGAAGACGAGCTGAGCGTTTACGACTTCGGGGACATATCGTTTACCGGTCGCTGGCAGCCATTTGCCTATGTGCCTGGCAAAGTGTCGACCACCTTCTTCGGTACGCTGAACAGTAAAACCGGTGTGAGTCCCTACGAGATCGACATCAAGGAACAGCTGTCGACCGGCAGTGGTTATTACTCCATTGGTGGCGGTGTCAGTATGTCCAAGGTTCTGGACCCGGTTGTTGTGTTTGGCTCGGTCAGTGGCACCTACAACATCAAGGAAGATGGTCTTGAGCAGGTGCGAGGTGGTCGCTTGCTCAGTGAAGTGGAGCCGGGGTTCGGTGTCTCGGGTTCTGCCGGTTTTGCCTACTCGCTGTCCTATGACATTTCGCTCAGCGTGTCTGCTCAAGTCAGCTACAGCGATGAAACCGTTCTGACATTCGCTAACGGCGACCAGGCCGCCGCCCAGGACCAGATGACCGGGTTCCTGAGCATGTCTCTGGGCACCCGTGTCAGCGACATGACCATTGTTAACACCAGCCTGGGTATTGGTCTGACTGAAGACGCGCCAGACTTCTCCCTGGGTGTATCCCTGCCCATTAATTTCTCCGGCCTCAAAGAGTGATTGGAGCTGCAGACGTTCTAAGGGAAGGGGAAGCATTTCATGGGACAACCTAGCTACAAGCAGCATATTCTGGCGACGATGATTGCTGCCGGCATTTCCTGTGGGGCTCAGGCGCAGATGACGCAGAACCTGACGCTCCACCCGAAAGCTCTGGCTCTGGGGAACGCGGTGACCGCTGATCCCCCTGGGCTTATGTCAATTCACTACAATCCGGCGGGCCTGACCAAACTGGATGGTCGCCAGCTTGAAGTAAACCTGCTCAGTATCTATCTGGATATTGATGCCGACTTTATTGCCGATGAAGAATACGAAATCTTCGGCATCAAGGGCCTGGAGACCGATCCACTCACCGGCAAGCAACGGGACCAGATTGCAAACTCCCACAGCCACACCAACAACGTGGCGTTGTATGTGCCGGGTTATGGCATTCTGAAGCTTCCCCCGGGGCCGGCAGTTGCGCCCTCAGCGGGTATCAGTATCAAGCCTCCGGGCTCCAAGCTGACCTTTGCCAACGCCTTCTATCTACCGATGGCGGCCGGTTTCTACCGTGAAAAGAATGACCCGGGCCGGTATCAGCCTCAGGCCGCCACGCTGCAGAGAACCACTTATCTGTCGCCAACCGTGGGCTATGAGATCAATGACGAATGGTCTGTTGGTGCCGGTATCCACCTGTCGCATTTCGGTTTCGCGGCAGAGCAATACATGCGGGCACCAAACATGCTCATTGGTGTCGCAGAAGTGCTTCAGGATGCGTTCAACTGCGAGAGCGGCGATGAGCCGTTGCAGCCCTGGCTGGCATTGTGTGGTGGTAACGTGGGCCCGTTCGATGACATAGGTGCGATGAGCCTGAACCTGCAGGAAACCATATCGCCGACCTACGCGCTGGGTGTGATGTGGGAGCCAACCGACTGGTTCAGCTGGGGCGCCAGCTATACGTCTGAAGCGGACATGAATCTGAAAGGGCAGTTCGAGATCCAGTACACGGATGACTGGTCCGGCTTCTGGCAGAGCGTTAACGGTTCCGTGCTCGGTGCCATTACGTCTGCCATTCTCAGCCTTCCGTCCGGGGCCCCCCGTGAAGCGGGTAACGTGTCAATGGACCTGGTGTACCCGCAGCATTTCCAGACCGGCATCAGCGTTGATGTACATCCGATGTTGACGTTGAATGCCGACATCGGCTGGACGGATTTCGCTCAGTGGGATGCACTTGTGTTCC
Source organism: Marinobacter sp. (assembly GCA_035303925.1). Classification (GTDB taxonomy): domain Bacteria; phylum Pseudomonadota; class Gammaproteobacteria; order Pseudomonadales; family Oleiphilaceae; genus Marinobacter. The sequence continues at coordinate 10,688 of DATGQY010000139.1, forward strand.
GCTTTGACCGTGATCTCGAATTCCTGAATGCGGCCAGAATTCTGTCACCGGACAACGCAACCCCGAACAGTCTTAAATTGCCGTTGGGCTTCAAGAGCCAATGGAACTGGGCTTTCGGTGCGGAACTTCATGTGTCGTCGCGGCTTGATCTGCGAGCGGGCGTTGAAATTCGTGATTCGGTGATTCCCGATGATCAGCGCTCAATCATGGCCCCGTTCGGTGGTGCCAATCTTTACAGTGTTGGGATGGGCTACCAATGGGATAAAGACACTGTGATTGATATGAATCTCTCATACCTGCACTCCATCGAAACCATTCCGGCAGACTCCAGTTGTAACGTAAACTGTGACAATATAACCAACATCATCTACAACCCATATGCTGGCCTGGATATCAAAACTTCATTGCGAGTCGTGATGGCAGGCCTGAGCTTCAGAACCAAGTTCTGATTTCACAGGGGAGACGCCCGGATGGCCCTGACCCGACTATCCCGCCTGCCGTTATGGCTGCTTGCTGCGACTTTGTCGGCAGGCTGTCAGTTTGGTGGCGGGAATGCCGGAGCCGAAGCTGGCCGAGAGGGCTATTTCACCTGGGTGGATGAGCTGGGCCGGGTTCGTTATTCGCGGATTCCGGCGTCGCAATCGCCTGACCAGGATCGGAATTCCGGGCAAGTTGGTGGCCTGGACCAAAGAGATTCTGCGTCCAGCGAGTTACTTGACGATGTCGAGTACACAACTGAAAACTATCCGGACGGGGAGGAGTTGGCTCGAAAAGGGTTTATTCGTCCCGGTCAGCGACAGCCTTATTTCACCTGGCTGGATGCCGAAGGCAATGTGCGTGTCAGTTACTACACCCCCAAGATTGAAAGTGAGCAACAGAAGGGGGCGGGGCCAGCACCCCTGGAGCTTACGCCTGCCAGTGTCTACCTGCCATCAGAACGGCCAGCCAGTACTGACCCTGTAGAAGGTTACGATCCGGACGCCTTCGCAATCCTTGGTATTGAAAAAGAGCAACCCAGCGGTCTGGAGCAGTTTTCATCGTACTGCTGCGAAGCGCTTTCCAGCAGGAGCTTTCAGGACTGGCAGAACGGTACAGAGTTTGGTGTCCGGTTTGAAAGCGAAACGCCCCGCCATGAATTCAGTACCGGTGAGTCACCATTCCAGTTGATCGCTTTGCCGTCCGGCGCCTTTCAGCCTGGCTTTGTCATGCGCATTCGATCCTATGATCACAAAGGTATGGTGATCCCTAGCCTGGCTTTTCTGGACCGGGATTTCAGACCTGTGCGGGTGGTGACAGACCTGGTGATGGGCTACACCCCGGAAAACTGGCGCCGGCGAGGATTTCTTGAGGCCTGGGTACCGGCGTTTCCTGGGCAGGGTGAGCGCTGGCTAGTAGTTTACACCCGCACGGTGGACCTGGAGGGGCAGACCGTGATCGAGTCACCCCAGGGTCCGCGTGCGATCAGGCATACTGCTGTTGGTGAGCTGGGTATAACCACGTTTGAACAATGAGTGCCGATCAATCCTCCGGGGCATCAAGATTTAGCCACTGCTGAGACAACCAGTAGAAACTGCCATCCCCTGACGGGTGCGTGCAGTTGTAACGGAACCTTCTGCCGGAAAGGGCCTTGGGGGCCTGGACCCTCACGGTTTTTCCGTCGGTAGTGAAGTCTATGCGACCAAGCCCCGAAGCGAAGCAGGTCAGGCGTTCCGGTGATAGTTGTTGGCCGAGTTCAAACTCCAGAACGGGCGGGTTCAATCGCACTACACCGTCAGGCAGTTTACTGGCGTCAACCGGAAAGGCTTTGCTGAGCAGTTTGTCCTTCAGGCTTCCCAGCTGCCCGTATGCGTTTGCCATAGGGAAGCGAGGCAGACGTGTGTTGTGGGATTGACTTCCGATGGCGCCGGACTGTTGGCCGAAACCATACCAACCTCGTTGCTCAAGCTTACGCTCCACGGCCTCGTCGTACTCGCCATAAGGGTAGGCGAACAGAGGTTCGTTTGTACCCATTCGCTTTTTCAGTGCGGCCTGGGCTTGATCCAGGCTGCGATCGACACGCTTGCTCCATACCTGCTCGTCCTCGCCTGGCTTTCTCGCCAGGTGGGCGTGATCGGAGCTGTGATTGGCAATGGTCACTTGTGGGTTGTTGGCCAACTCCTTGAGTTGCTGCCAGCTCATGTAGCCCCGCGCACCTACGGCGTCCGTATTGACGAAAACGGTGTAAGGCATGTTGTGCTGTGCGAGCACCGGGGCGGCAAAGCGATATACCGACTCGTAGGCGTCGTCAAAACTGATGGCAATCTGGTTTGATGATGAGTTCTCGCCGGCCAGAGCCTGTTGGGTACCTGAGCCAAGCGGGACCACGTCCAGCCCGAGGTCAACGATCATCTGGAGTTGCGCCTCGAACAGTGATCGGGAGGTGCTCGTTGCGGCCGGGGTGCTGTCGTCAACGTGGTGGTACTGCAGCACAACCAGATCAGCATGCACCGCCCGGGTTGCCATCAGCAGGATGGACAGCGCGATTAGGGAGATCAGTGTCTTAAAATTCGTCATGCCTTGAGGTTCCGATTGACGGATGGGTTAATGCAGGAGTTTACGTGTAATGGGCTTTGAGCACCGAGAATGCTTCGTTCAGAATTTGCACCTCCTCTGTGCTGCCGCCGCGATCCGGGTGGGCTTTCATGACCAGTTTCCGGAATCGTTGTTTAACCGTTATAAAACTATCGGGCAGGTTACCGAAGCCCAGCGTTCCCGCTGCTGCCGAGGCGGCAACGTTGTCCGGTTTTGTCCGGATACTACCCGTCCAGAAGTTGTCCATCATAGCGCTGATCGCAGAGTCAGACATGAAGTACTGAGTGAGGTCCAGATAAAAGGCCCTGAGCTCGTCTTCATGGCCGGGCATTGACTGACCTGCGTTGTTGACGGTCCGGACGATGCGCAGCCGCAGGGGAGAAAGCTCAACGCCTTCACCTTCTGGCTGAAGCTGGTCTCTCAGCCGGTAGAGCGTGTGGTAGAGAAGGAAGTGAACCGGATAGAGTTGCTCGGTCTGAAGGAAGTTGACCGGACCGATCAACCTCCAATGGTCACTCTGCAACGCCTTGATCAGCTCCAGCTCACTGACCCCAGGCGCCCCGGCCGCCCGCAGCTCATGCTCTACTGCAACCAAAAGGTGCTCAACCTGTTGCTCCAGCCACTCTGGATGACCGATCTCAGTAACCGACGGTTCCGGTGAATTCGGTGATGTTGTCATGACTCCATGGTAAGCCAGTCAGCGTTAGCTTGAAAGTGATGCCAGGGCTGGTAAGCCTCCAAGAAAGAGTGTAGTGGAGAAGTCCGCGGCTTTCAGGGCTTCGTCTTGCATGCCTGTTTGCGATTTCCGGGCTTTGCGGGCAACCAGCATGCTCATGTCGTAGGCGACACCAAAAAAAGCTGCACACAGGTAGTCCGGGTCCACCGCGGGTAACAGTCCCTTTTCCATAGCGGTACGAACATCCTGCTCCAGTGAAAGCATGGTCAGGCCCAACATATCTGAGCCAAAAAGATTCCTCAGGGCGCGCTGGTTCTGGTGGGCGAGTTCATAGACCACCGGGTCACGCGCGGTTGCACTGTAGAGTGCGTAGTAGGCCGAATGGATGAATTCTCTGGTAGATGCTGCTGAGCGACGGTGTTCACTCATGTCGTCGTTCAGTGCCGTTAAAAAGTCAGCCAGCAGTGCTGCAAAAATATCCTGTTTGCTTGAAAAATAATTGTAGAACGTGCCTGCGGCCAGCCCGGTTCGGCGGACGATATCACGGATGGTGGTGTTGTCGTAGCCGTGTTCCTGGAAGCAGTCTCTGGCGGCCATGAGGATGGCTTTTCGGTTGCGAATGCGGTTGAGCGCGCGTTTGCCTGTGGTGTCCTGGCTCAAATTCAACATATCCATGTTGCTATCCTGTCCCTGATTGTTTATGGCGCGTATAATCGCGGGCTCACTTACCTTGTGAGCTTACAGAAGATGTCCCAAGCAATGACCGCCAAGCCTGAACAGCAGCCTGTTTCCGAGCAGGAGCGCCGCCAGAAACTGGAGCAGAACAAACTGCAGAAACGTCTGCGCCGAGAGGTGGGGCAGGCGATCGCTGAGTTCTCGATGATTGAAGCCGGAGACAAAGTCATGTGCTGTCTGTCCGGCGGCAAGGATTCCTACGTGATGCTGGATATTCTGCTGAATTTGCAGAAAAGCGCCCCGGTAGATTTCGAACTCATTGCGGTGAATCTCGACCAGAAACAACCCGGCTTTCCCGAGGAAATTCTTCCCGGCTACCTTGAATCTCTCGGTATCGAATATCACATCATCGAGAAGGACACCTACAGTATTGTTAAGGAAAAAGTGCCGGAAGGGAAGACCACCTGCGGATTGTGTTCACGCCTGCGCAGAGGAATTCTCTATAACTTTGCGGAAGCGCACGGTGTGACCAAAATTGCCCTGGGTCATCATCGTGATGATCTGCTGGAAACGCTTTTTCTGAACATGTTCTATGGTGGCAAGCTGAAATCCATGCCGCCAGTTCTGCACAGCGATGATGGCCGTAATACGGTGATTCGCCCGTTGGCCTATAGCCGTGAGAAAGACATCGCACGCTACGCAGCCCTTCGGGAGTATCCGATTATTCCCTGCAATCTGTGCGGCTCTCAGGAAAATCTTCAGCGTCAGGTGATCAAGGAGATGTTCCAGCATTGGGACAAGCAACATCCGGGGCGCCTGGAAACCATGTTCACGGCCTTGTGTAACGTTGAACCGTCACACCTCGCGGACCCACACCTGTATGACTTCAAGGAAGGTAAGCGGTTGGGCGGCAAGCGTCAGGCCGTGGTGCAGAGCGTTGAGCCGGACCAGAACTTCGGTCGGTTGGATGTGCTGAACCTCTGACGGCTCAGAGGTGCAGTAATGCCTGCAAGGGCAGGGTCCACAAACCGAACAGAATCAACAGAACGCCGCTGATCTTGCGTACGTTACGGTTGCTCTTGATGCCGCGCACCCACTGCGCGGCATAACCTGTGGTCAGCATGGAGGGCAAGGTGCCCAGGCCGAAAAAGAACATGGTCAGTGCCGCACTGGGCACGGTTGGCTGAAGGGCAGCCCAACCCAGCGTGCTGTACACCAGGCCGCAGGGAAGCCAGCCCCAGAGTGCACCCAGCGCCAGCGCCTGGCCTGCGTTGTTCACCGGAAGAAAGCGCTTGGTGAGCGGTGACAGAGCCTGCCAAACCGGTGCTCCCACTCGTTCAACAAAGCGAATTCCCTGCCACCACTGGCCCATCGACAGTCCCATAAGGATCAGCAGCACACCTGCCAGTGTCATCAAAATCAATCCTGCCCACTGCCACTGGCCTGCTGCACGGGTACTGAGCAGGGCAATCATTGCCGCAATCAGGGTATAACTGCCGATACGTCCGAAGTTGAACGCCAGCAACAGCAATGTTTGCCGCAGCCTGAACCCACGGCCCACCGGCAGCGCCATGGACAGAGATGCGCTGATACCACCGCACATGGCCAGGCAATGAGTGCTGCCTAGCAAGCCGATAACAAAGGCGCTGGAATAGCTCAGGTACAGTTCAGGCTGCATTCAGGTTGTCAGCTTTTGCTCTCGGGTTCGTGTTCATTCTCTTCGGTCTGGTCGCTCGTGGGCGGTTTTTTGTCCGTGCGGGCTTCCTTGGGGATCATGTCCTTATCATCGTCGTACAGTATTCGATGGGCAGGCCCGTCCATATCATCGTACTGGCCGTTTTTGACAGCCCACGAGAACAGAAGGAGGCCCAGCGCCACCAGAATGAGCATCAGGGGAACCAGGATCATGACAATCTGCATCGCTACCTCCTTTCAAGGTGGGGTATCCCGCTACGGTATCAGGCGGATTCGGAAGAGCCAACAACAACGCCCGGTGCCCGGCTCAGGCGCAGCGCATTCAGCACCACAACCAGTGAGCTTGCAGACATACCGATAGCGGCCAGCCAGGGTGCCACAAGCCCGGCTGCGGCCAGCGGCAGCGCACACAGGTTATAACCGAATGCCCAGTACATGTTCTGGCGGATGATATGGCGGGTTTGCTGGCTGGTGTTTAGCGCTTCCACCAACTGGGAGAGCTGACCATTGAGGAGTACCGCATCCGCTTTTAGTTGAGTCAGATCGGCGGCGGTGCCCATGGCAACAGAGATACCGGCGCCGGCCATGGAGGGTAAGTCATTCAGGCCGTCACCGACCATCATTACCCGATGGCCTTCAGCTCGAAGCTCATCCAGCACCTCGAGCTTGCGCTCGGGTGACGCCTCGCCAATGGCCCGGGAGATGCCGAGTTGTTGTGCGACCTGCTGCACGTGCCCTGAGCGGTCACCACTGAGCAGAATCGTTTGAATGCCCATGGTCTGTAATGCCTGAACCGCCTGAACCGCGTCATCCCGGATCTGGTCGTCCAGTTGAAAACTCGCGAGCCACTGATTTTCGGTGGCCAGCCAGATTTCCATGCCCGTCGCCTGTTCGCTGCGCGGTTCGGTAGCAAGAGTATGACTGGCAACAAAGGCTTTATGGCCGATGTACACCGCCTTGCCATTGAACTGGCCGGATAGACCGCCGCCAAGGTGGTTGGTCACATTGGACACCGGGGCAGAGGGCATACCGTGAAATACTCTGGCAATCGGGTGCTCCGATTGCTTCTCCAGCCCGGCGGCCACTTTCAGACAGGTGGTTTCGTCCAGGCTGCCAATGATCTGATGGCCGATAAAGCTAAGCTCACCCCGGGTCAGTGTGCCGGTTTTGTCAAACACGACCGTGTCGACGGTATTCATGGATTCCAGTGTGTGCCCTCGGGTGGGCAGAAAGCCTAGCTTTCTCAGGCGGACCGTTGCTGAGGTAATCGCCGTGGGTGTCGCCAGAGACAGCGCACAAGGGCAGGTCACCACCAGCACTGACAAGGTGATGTCAAAGGCATTCTCGGCCCCGGCGAGCCACCAGCCGATCCATACAACCGGTGCCAGGATCAGTACGCGGCCGACAAACTTGCCGGCAATCCGGTCTGCCATGCGCGCCACGGGGGGCTTTTCTGACTGGACCCGGTCCAGCACGCGCAGAATGCCGGAGAGGCGGGTTTGCGCACCGGCCCGGGTCACTCTGATCTCGATTGGGTTTTCGCCGTTGATGCTGCCCGCATGAACCGTGTCGCCGGGCTTTCGGGTTTCCGGCAGGTATTCTCCGGTTAATGCGGCTTCGTTGAGGGTGGATTCTCCGGAAACGATTTCGCCATCGGCCGGCAGGGTTTCACCCGGGCGCACGCGAATAATGTCACCGGTGCGGATCTGGTGGGCTGGAACGATGTCAGCCTCGCCGTTGGTTACCAGAGCCGCTACTGACGGTTGGAAGCCCGCCAGGGCATTACCTGTCAGGCCGGCCCGGTAACGCGCCTGCACCTCGATGTAGCGGCCAAGCAACAAGAAGAAAGTAAACATGCAGACGGATTCAAAATACACTTCGTCTCCGCCAAACACCGTGACCCAGGCGCTGGCGGTGTAGGCCAGTCCGATGGCAATGGCCACAGGAACATCCATGGTCAGGTGACGGGACTCAAGGTCTCTGCGGGCATTGCGGAAAAAGGGTCGGGCACTGTAAAACACCACAGGGGTGGCAACCAGTAAGCCAAACCACCGGAAGAAGCTGACGAATTCGGTGGAAAGGTCGCTTATCAACTCAAAGTACAGTGGAAAGGCCAGCATCATGCTTTGGAAGGAGCCAATGCCTGCGACCGCCAGGCGAATCAGCATTGACCGGTGCTCCGCCTTGAGAGCCTGTTCCGCGGCGTCTGCCTGATAGGGGCGAGCGGTGTAGCCCAGCTCGTAGATCGCGATCAGCAGGTCGCTCAGCGCGGTTTGATCAGGCGACCAGATCAGGCGGGCACGCTGGGTGGTATGATTGACGGTGAAGCTCTGAACGCCCGGCTTCTGCTTCATGTGGTTTTCAAGAAGCCAGATGCAGGCCGCGCAGGTGATCCCACCAATCAAAAGCTGGGCTTCCTGGCCTGCCTTTACCGGCGAGACAAACGATTGCTGAATGAGTGGGTGGTCCAGCTCGCGTATACGAAGAAGTTCAGACTGGCTGAGTTCCTTGGGAGTGACGGCGGCTTCCGTGCGGATATTGTAGAAGCCGGTCAGGCCCTCCTGATGGATGGTCTGGCAGACCGCCTTGCAGCCCTGGCAGCAAAAGTGGCGTTGTTCACCTTCAAGTTGCAGGGTGATCGGCGGATCGCCTTCCGCCGGCTCGCCACAATGGAAGCAATTCAGGGGGATCACCCTTGTGTGGCACCCTTTGCTTCGATGGCGATGGCACTCTCTGATGGCAACCAGATTTCACCTTTCACCCGCCAGTCATTGTCAGGCCCCTGAATGTCGTAATACCAGCGGCCGTCAAGATCTTCCAGAAGGTTGCCGGAATATTCTCCCGGAGCCAAACGCTGGAACTGGACTACCCGGTCGCGATCATCCAGGGTGGGGTGGTAAAGGTTCAGAATGACATAGGGGAAGTCGGCGTGGCCATCCCGGGTTGTCAGTGTTAACCGGGCTTTACGTCCAACAAGCTCCAGGCTGCCCGCAATTTTCATGTCGGCGGCCTTCTGATCCCTGGCAATCGCCATGTTGATGCCGCGGCCTTCCTTGGAGTAGTCATCACTGACCATGGAGTTGTCCAGATTGGCAGACACCACCAGTGTCGTCACGCCCCACATAATAGCGGCGAGCGGAAAGATGGTCAGGAACCAGAACCAGGGCTGACGGTACCAGGGCGCTACAGCTGTGTTATCAGTCATTACTTTACAGTCTCAATGTTGATTGAATGTCCGGTTTGTACCACGACTAGCGTGGTCTTGGACCGACAAACCGGCTTTCAGTTTCCAGCAACAGAGACGGATCGGTCTGCGACTTGGCGTGGAAACGGATGGTGCTATTGGATTCCGTCAGGGATTCCGGTGGTACATCAACAACGGTGGGCAGCGCCAGATTCTCGCCGCTGGTCACGGAAATACGGGTTGCCGTGATGATCCGGATGCCCTCGAGCCCTTCGACAGACAGCTCAAAAACCTGTGGCACTTCCGACATGTTCTGGATCTTGACGGTAAACGAGTTTTCCACCCGCCCTTCGCCGTTGAAGCTGAACAAGGTGCCGCGGTCACGCAACACGTCCATCTGGGCCGGTACCCGGGTTGCGATGATGAATATGACGGCTCCGATCATCAGGGCCAGTACCGCGCCGTAGCCAAAGGTTCTCGGACGCAGCAGCTTTGACGTTTTACCCTCGAGCTCGTTCTCCGTGGTGTAACGAATGAGACCTCTGGGGTAGTCCATCTTGTCCATGATTTCGTCACAGGCATCAATGCACAAGGCACAGCCAATGCATTCGTACTGCAGGCCATCCCGGATGTCGATGCCGGTGGGGCACACCTGAACGCACTGTTCGCAGTCAATGCAATCGCCCAGGCCCAGCTCGGAAGGCTCCACTCCCTTCTTGCGGTTGCCCCGGGGCTCACCCCGGTTCGGATCGTAAGACACCACTCGGGTATTGGGATCGAACATGACCGACTGGAAACGGGCATATGGGCACATATACAGGCATACCTGCTCACGCATCCAGCCGGCGTTTAGGTATGTGGCCACAGTAAAGAACGCAACCCAGAAATAGGCCCAGCCATTGGCCTGCAGGGTAAACAGATCCACGATAAGTTCGCGGATCGGGTAGAAGTAGCCAACAAAGGTTACGCCAGTTGCCAGGGCCACAAACAGCCACAGGGCGTGCTTGATGGTTTTCTTGGTAACCTTTTCCCGGGAGTTGGGGGCTTTGTCGAGTTTCATCCGCTTGTTGCGGCTGCCTTCCACCTTTTCTTCGATCCACATGAAGATAAAGGTCCATACGGTTTGCGGGCAGGTGTAGCCACACCAGACGCGGCCGAAAAGCGTGGTGACGAAAAACAGGCCGAATGCCGAGATGATCAGCATGGCCGAAAGCAAGAAGAAATCCTTCGGGTAGAAGGTGGCGCCGTAGAGGTGGAATTCCCGCGCGGGTAGGTCGAAGTGGATAAGCGGCTGGCCGTCCAGTGTCAGCCAGGCGAACAGAAAGTACATACCCATGAGCGCCATCAGACTGACGTTCCGGATTTTCTGGAAGAATCCCTTGACCTCTTTCACATAGATCTTCTGCCGGCTGGCATACAGATCAACGGCTTCGGCCTTATTTTTTTTATCGGAAGGATCGGGGGTCGGGTCAACCTGTTTGACAGGAATCTCATTACTCATGGGTACCTCCCGGTAAATGGTAGTGCTGGGAGCGGGCCTCGGAGGGTCTGCAGATCTTTTCAAGCCTGTACCCGCGCGGGGCAGATACAGGGTTGAAAAGACCTGGCCGGGTTGCCCCGGCCGGGTCGGACTCAGTTCGACAAGCTGTAGACGTAAGCTGCCAGAATCTGAATCTGGTCATCAGTCAGACGGCCCTGCTGAGCAGGCATCTTGTTCTGACGACCGTTGACGACGGTTTCTTTGATCCACTCGTAGGTGGAGCCGTACAGCCAGACGTTGTCGGTCAGGTTGGGAGCGCCCATGGCCTCCATGCCTGTACCGTCAGCACCATGGCAAGCCTGACAGGCTTGAGCAAAGACCCCTGCGCCCGCCTTGGCAGCATCAGCATCTTTTTCACGGCCGCTGAAACTGAGAACGTAGTTGACCACCTGGTCTACCTGCTCGTTGCTCATGTTTGGCATCACGCCTTTTGCCGGCATGGCGCCTTCGCGACCAATGGCGATGCTGTGCAGAATTTGATCCGGAGAACCACCCCACAGCCAGTCGTTGTCTGTCAGGTTGGGGAAGCCAACCTGGCCACGAGCTGCAGTACCGTGGCACACGGAGCAGTTGTTGGCGAACAGCCGCTGACCGATTTTCATGGCGTCCTGATTCTGTGCCAATTCCGGAATGTCGGTTTTACCGAACTGGGCATAGATTTCGCCGTATTTTTCCTCAGCGACCTGTACTTCCGCTTCCCACTGGTTCGTGGACGTCCAGCCAAGCAGGCCCTTGTAATTTCCAAGGCCGGGATAAAGTGCCAGGTAGCCCAGCGCGAAAATACAGGTTCCAAGGAACAGATAGAACCACCACTTCGGCAGTGGGTTGTCATACTCTTCGATGCCATCGAAAGAGTGGCCCATGGTACGGTCAGTTTCGGTGTCGGTGGTCTGGCTCTTGCGGGTGGCCCAAAGCAGCCACCAGCAGCCGAACACAGTACCGAGCACGATCACAGTGACCCAGATGCTCCAGAAGGTACTCATTGTTTTTTCTCCGTTTTTTCCTGTTCGAGCGTACGCTTTTCCACTTCGTCATCGTCGAAGGGCAGGTGTGCTGCCTCGTCATTGGCTTTCTTGCGGTGGGCGCTGTACGCCCACCAGACGATGCCAAGGAACACGGCCATTACCAGTAGTGAGTGAACACCGCGTAACTCATTGATATCCATTGGATCACCGTTTCTCTGAAATCACAGTACCCAACTGCTGCAGGTATGCGACCAGCGCTTCGATTTCAAACTTGCCTTCGATGTCCGCAGCTGCATTCGCAACCTGCTCGTCGGTGTAGGGAACTCCAAGAGTCTGGAGCGTCGCCATACGCGCGCCGATGCTGTTGTGATCAGTGCGGTTCTCGAACAGCCAGGGAAATGCCGGCATGTTGGATTCAGGTACCACGCTGCGTGGGTCATACAGGTGCTGGCGCTGCCAGGCATCTGAGTAGCGACCCCCTACACGAGCCAGGTCAGGCCCGGTACGCTTGGAACCCCACAGGAACGGACGGTCGTAAACGAACTCGCCCGCAACGGAGTAGTGGCCATAACGCTCGGTCTCCGCACGGAACGGGCGGATCTGCTGGGTATGGCACACGTGGCAGCCTTCACGGATATAGATGTCCCGGCCTTCCAGTTCCAGGGCGGACAGGGGCTCAAGACCTTCGACCGGCTGGTTGACTTCTTTGTGGAAGAATAGGGGAACAACTTCGGCCAGAAAGCCGCCGCTGATGGTCAGGACGATCAATACGATCATCAGACCAAGGTTTTTTTCGACTATTTCATGTCTCATCTGGTCTTTCTCCCCTTATGCTGCCTGAGTCGCCGCGTTGTTCTCGGCGACCGCTTCTTTCTGGCGCACAGTCATGTATACGTTGTACGCCATGATCAGCATGCCAGTCAGGAAGATGGCGCCACCAATGAAGCGGACAAAGTAACCCGGATAAGAGGCTTCCAGTGATTCCACGAAGCTGTAGGTCAGCGTGCCGTCTTCGTTAACCGCACGCCACATCAGGCCCTGCATGATGCCGTTTACCCACATCGCGGCGATGTACAGGACGGTACCCACAGTCGCCAGCCAGAAGTGAACGTTGATCAACGAGGTGCTGTACATGGCTTTCATGCCCCACAGTTTCGGAATCAGGTGGTAGATCGCACCGATACTGATCATGGCTACCCAGCCCAGTGCACCGGAGTGAACGTGGCCAATGGTCCAGTCAGTGTTGTGGGACAACGCGTTTACAGTCTTGATGGACATCATCGGACCTTCGAAGGTAGACATACCGTAGAAGGACAGAGAAACCACCAGGAACCGGAGGATAGGATCGGTTCGCAGTTTGTGCCATGCGCCCGACAGGGTCATCATGCCGTTGATCATGCCGCCCCAGGACGGAGCCAGCAGAATCAGGGACATGACCATACCGGCAGTCTGTGCCCAGTCAGGCAGGGCAGAGTAGTGCAGGTGGTGGCCGCCGGCCCATACGTAGGTGGCGATCAGTGCCCAGAAATGCACGATGGACAGACGGTAGGAGTAAACCGGTCGGTCAGCTTGCTTGGGAACGAAATAATACATCATGCCCAGGAAGCCTGCGGTCAGGAAGAAGCCTACAGCGTTGTGGCCATACCACCACTGCATCATGGCATCGGTTACGCCGGCATAAGCGGAGTACGACTTGAATGCCGTAGCCGGCAGGGCCAGGTTGTTACCGATATGCAGAACGGCAACGGTGATGATGAATCCACCATAGAACCAGTTGGCCACATAGATGTGTGGCGTACTGCGTTTCATGACGGTGCCGAAGAATACCAGGGCATAGCTTACCCACACGACTGCAATGGCGATATCAATCGGCCATTCCAGCTCGGCGTATTCCTTGGATGAGGTAAGGCCCATCGGCAGGGTAATGGCCGCAGCCACGATAATGGCTTGCCAGCCCCAGAAGGTGAATGCCGCCAGACCATCGGAGAACAGCCGGGCCTGACAGGTCCGCTGGACAACGTAGTATGCAGTGGCAAAGAGGGCACTACCGCCAAAGCCGAAAATCACGGCGTTGGTATGCAGCGGCCGCAGACGGCCGAAATGGGTGAAGGGCAAGTCGAGGTTGAGGGATGGCCAAACCAGCTGTGCTGCAATCAGCACACCCAGAGCCATGCCAACAATACCCCACACCACTGTCATGATGGCGAACTGTCTCACCACCTTGTAGTTGTATGTCAGGTTTGCATTTACTGTGCTCATAGCCTTACCAATGGGTTCAGGATGGGGAAATATGCGGTCGCAAGTATGGAGAAACCATAAACCCTTTGCAATGATTCAGGTCAACTCCTGACATCCGTCAAATCTGCCGGAATCGGCAGTCTGGACAGTGAGTTGGAGATGATATCTGCGTTAAATAAAGGGTCTTGAAGGTTTTCTTCCGGTAGCCAATGATACCGTCTGGTAGAGCATAGGTGAACGCAGTGGGACGAATTACGACTAAAAGTTATATCGATAGGCCAAAGTGGGTGCTGGTTCTCGCTCATGGGGCGGGGGCGCCGATGGACTCGCCTTTTATGGAATTGCTGGCTTCCGAACTGGACCGGCAGGGCATTGCCTGCGTGCGCTTCGAGTTTCCTTATATGGAGAAACGTCGCGCAGACGGAAAAAAGCGCCCGCCGGACCGACAACCGATTTTGCTGGAGGCATTTCGGGCGCAGATAGAGGCGGTGCGTGCCGAGATCGGCCCTGGGTGTCGCTTGATGATCGGCGGCAAATCAATGGGTGGCAGGATGGCGACTGTATTGGCGAGTGAGGGTGTCGAAGCTGTCGACGGCGTTGTCTGTTTCGGCTACCCGTTTCATCCGCCGGGCAAACTCGACCGGTGGCGTACCGATCATCTGGCGTCGGTTGACTGCCCGCTTCTGATCATCCAGGGCACGCGAGACCCGTTTGGCAAGCCCGCGGAGCTGCAGGCGCTTGGTGGTATAAAGGGAGTCAGCCGCCTTTACTGGCTTGACGGGGGGAATCATGACTTTCTGCCACCGGTGCGCCACCCCCGGGATCAGTCTGGTCTGATCAGACTGGCCGCGCTGGCAACCCGTCAGTTCGTGGATGAGGAAATCGGGGGCTGAGCGGTGGGTTGTGCCCGGGTTATGGTGTCGCGTCCCGCGGCTTTGGATTCGTAGAGTGCTTCATCGGCTCGTCTGAACAGGCCTTGCGCTTCCTCCCCTGGCGCCAGCTCGGCAAGCCCTGCACTGAGTGTCATGGTCAATGTTCTGTTGTCCGGAGCAGTGATGGTGGTGGCACGGATGTCACTGAGTATGCTCTCGCACAGACGCGCAGCGCCATCGCTGTCGGTACCTGGCAGGAGCAGGGCAAATTCCTCACCACCAAACCGGATGGCAACGTCCCGGGGGCGCTTTACATGACGCCCGAGAATATCCGCGATCAGGCGCAGGCAATGGTCGCCGAAGTCATGGCCCCAGGTATCGTTGATGCGTTTGAAGTAATCGGCGTCAATGAGTGCCAGAGTCAGCGGCTGCCCGGTTCTTCTTGTTTCAAGGCACAGCTCGGGTAACAGGTTATCCATATGCCTTCTGTTGTGCAGCCCTGTGAGTGAGTCGTTCAGACTCAGTGACTCCAGCTTCCTGTTTGCCTGCTCGAGTTCCCGCATGGTGTTGCGTAGCTGTGACGTGCGTTCGTGAACTTTCAGCTCAAGCTCGGTGCGGGCGTCGTGTTCAACGTCCAGCAGCTTCTGGTTCAACAGGCGCCAACGTTGCACCATGGCGTAGTTGAGTAGCACCACCTGGGCGCCAACCACCGCCTGCATCATGACCTCTCTCGCCTGATAGTCACCCAGGTACCCGAATGCGGCAGAGGCGTATATCAGGGCCCCGACCACCATTACCATCCAGGCTGCGAGGTACCAGAAGGCCGGCTGATAGCCCTGGCGCCAACGTACGTAGGCGATCACCGAGAGCACTACGATAACAATCAGAGTTAACGCGGTGTTAATCAGAATTGATTTTGTGTAGGGCAGTACGAATGTGACAGCGAACAGTCCGATCGCGGACCAGGCCAGTGCACGCAATGCGGTTGCGGATAATGCGCCCCGGGGTACTTCCAGAAAGGACCAGCCGAAAAGTATCATCGCCAAGGGCGAAATTGTCAGGAGCAGAGGGATAGACAGGTTTGCCAGGCCAGAGCTTCCGGGCCAGAAGTACTGATTGGCAAAGCCGCCCATGGCGAACAGAAACATGGCCATGGCGGTGGTGTAGAAGGCGTTATAGAAGTAATACCGGGTTCCCGAGCTGGCAAATAAAAGCAGGTTAAAGGCCGCCAGAATCAGTAGTGCGCCGTAAAACAGACCATGAACCATTGTCAGGTGGTTGCTCTCCACCACCACTTCTTCCGATGTCATCAGGCCAAGAGGCACGTTAAGAGCACCGCTGCTGTGCACCCTGATGAAAATAGTCCGGGTTTCCCCGGCTTCCAGTGTGACGGGGAGGAGGTAATAGCGGTAATCTATGCCCCGGCTGGCAAATGGCAGAAGATCTCCGGTTGCCAGGGGCAGTGCTGCATCGGACAGGCCGTCTGCGCCGGATTTCTGCCAGAACGTGACTTCATCCAGTAGCGGATAGTTGAGCTTCAGATACCAGAAGTCCTGTTGGCTGCTGCCGTTACGGACCCGCAGCTTGATCCAGTAGGTTGAGTCGGTATGGCTAAATACCAGGTCGTGCCCTTGCGCTGGTCGCCAGTTCATGTCTGTGGGTAACTCTTCCGGGGCAGAGGCTGTGTGGGCTGGCTCTCCCGGCTGGCTGATGGCATAACAAAGATGATAGTTGATCGTTTGCCTGGAGCCAGGATCACTGGCATCCAGTACCGGGCATTGGTCCTTCCCATGAGCCGCAGCAACCCAACACAGGCTGGCCAGTGCAAGCAAACTGATCAGAAGTGGGTTCCGAAGTCGGAGTACCATTAAAAACGTCCGTTTGAATTTATTCGTAAAGTGTAGCCAGAGTTAACAAATACTGATGTTAAACAGGTTCAAGTTTCATCCCGGTCGGTGCGTCATAATTCCGGCAGTGGTCGATTATACAGGTGAAGAATGCAACAGATCATGCTGATGTGCAGGCCCGGCTTTGAGACTGAGGCCGGGCAGGAATTGACCGATCAGGCCGTGGGCAAGGGGGTCTTCGGTTACTTCCAGCCCCAGAGAAATTCCGGCCGTGTTCGTTTCACTATAAGCGGTGGTGAAACGGCAGACGACCTGATGTCTCGACTGGCGCTTGAAAGCCTGGTGTTTACGAGAGACTGGTTTGCGGTCATTGGTGACTGTGAGCTGCCGGCCCGGGACAGAGTCGGCGCAATTGTCAGTTTCCTGAAAGACCACAACTGGCCTGATAGACGTTGCGCACGGCTGGAAGTCAGGTTGCCTGAAACCAATGATGACAAAGATCTGGGGAACTTTGCCCGCAAATGGGTCGCCCCGCTGTCTCGTGGACTTCGTGACGCAGGGTTATTGCAGATGGATGCCAATGCCCGGGCAACGGCGAGACTGGAAGTTCTGTTAACCGACTTCGAAACCGCTGTGGTTGGTTACAGCCTGGCAGGAAATCGTTCAGCTTTCCCGGATGGCATTCTGCGCTTGCGGTTACCTGCGGCAGCCCCGAGCCGCTCCGCTCTGAAACTGGAGGAGGCATGGAAAGTGTTTCTGCCCCGGGATCAGTGGCTGGATTATCTGGGCGGTGGCAAAAAAGCGGTTGACCTGGGAGCCGCGCCGGGTGGCTGGACCTGGCAGTTGGTGCAGCAGGGGATGATGGTAACGGCGGTTGATAACGGGCCTATGAACCCTGAACTAATGGCCTCTGGCCATGTTGAGCATGTCGAGGCCGATGGCTATGCCTGGCGGCCGAAGCGGGCTGTGGACTGGATGGTGTGTGACATCGTTGACAAACCCAGGCGTACGGCACGCCTGGCGGTGGAGTGGGTGGCTGGCAAGCTGTGCCGGTACACGGTTTTCAATCTCAAGTTACCGATGAAAAAACGTTACGAGGAGTGGCTTGTGTGCCGGGATATTATCACCCGGGGCCTTGAAGAGGCGGGCGTGAGTTGTACGCTGAAAGCCCGCCATCTCTATCATGACCGGGAAGAGATTACCTGCTTCATTGAGCGGCTTGATTAATTCCGCTCAGGGCATGGGGCTTTGGGCGAGAACCGTGATCACTTCATCGCGATCCATCATGGGGGTCAGTTCTGCCATCAACTCCTGGCGCTCGGTCGAGTGGTACCAGCGGTTCCAGTCAAGTTCCGAGCGCCAGTTCGCCAGGGTGATACGATGGTTTGAATCGTGGCTGTCGACCAGCGTTTCGCCAGAGATAAAGCCGGGAGTACTGACTGCCTGCTGAAGCACCTTTCGGGCGCGGTCTTCATAAGCAGATTCCAGTGTCTCGGCAATGTGGCGTTCAATCAAAACCCGGATCATGTAAATCTCCCTTTATTTTCGTTGCTATAAACAATAATTTAGCACCGAATTCTGAAAATCACGAGAACTGGAGGGCGTCACACTTGGCGAATCAGGAATTTGATGCAGAGCTGGATACCCGGGGGCTGTTCTGTCCCGAACCGGTGATGATGCTGCACAACCGGATCAACGACGTTGAGACCGGGCAAGTGCTGAAGGTGGTTGCGACAGATCCCTCCACCACTCGCGACATACCGCGCTTTTGCCAGTTTCTTGGTCATGAGCTGGTCGGGCAGGTCGAGCAGGGCGGCGAATACGTATACCTGATCCGACGCTGCGAGGTCTGATCTCCCGTTTTCCGGTCAGGTCCCCCGGGGCAGTTTGTTCAGGTGGGCAAGAAATTCCCGCTTGTTCATTTCGCCAAGAACCCGGGCCTCTGCCACTTCTTCGCCATCGGTTCTATAGAACAGGATGGCGGGGGGGCCGAACAGCCCGAGCTCGTCGAGCAGGGCTTGCTGGGCTGTGGTGTTGTCAGTCATGTCGATTTGCAGCAGGGTGTAAGGCCCGAGCGCGTCAATGACCTCAGGCTGGCTGAATACGTTGCGCTCCATGACTTTGCAGGAGATGCACCAGTCGGCGTAGAAATCGAGCATCACGGGTTGTTGTGCGTCTCTGGCGCTGGCCAGCATGGCTCGAATTTGGTCAGGATCTTTCACCCGCTGGAAAGCGGCATGACTGACTTCGCTGTTCTGAAAGGTTCCTGCGGTTGCCGAGAACGGGGCCAGCGGCCTCAGTGGGTCGTTGGCACCGCTGATGGCGCCCGCCAGCAAGGCCAGTCCATAAGCGAACATGATAAGGCCCAAGCCTTTACGGGTGCGTTCCCAGCCGGCGCGAGCCGCGTCAAAGGCGCCCAGTTGTACGCCGGTAATGGCCACCAACAGTCCCCAAAGGGTCAGGCTGGCCCACCCTGGCAGGAGTCGTTCCACCAGCCATATGGCAACCGCCAGCAACATCACGCCGTAGAAGTGTTTTACAGCGGTCATCCAGTGGCCGGATGTCGGCAGGAACTTGCGGCCACCCACGGCAACAAGGATCAGCGGAACGCCCATGCCAAGCCCCAGAGACAGCAGGGAAACGCCGCCGACCAGTGCGTCCTGAGTAGTGGAAATATAAAGCAGTGCGCCTGCCAGGGGAGCGGAAACACAGGGCGAGACAATCAGTGCCGACAGTGCGCCAATACCGAATATTCCGAGCACGCGGCTGCCCGTCATGCGATGACTGGCATTGTTGAGTGGGTCCCGGATGAACCTGGGCAGCTGGATCTCGAACATGTCGAACATCGAAAGCGCGAAGATCACAAACAACGTGGCGAACACACCCAGCACCCAGGGTGACTGAAGTTGGGCCTGAAGATTGAAGCTGGCTCCAAGTAGCCCTGTGATAACGCCGGCTGCAGCGTAAGTGATGGCCATGCCCAGAACATAACTGCCAGCCAGCAGCAAGGCATGACCAGTGGTACGTGTGTTATGGCCGGAAACCATGCTCGAAATAATGGGCACCATCGGCAGCACGCAGGGCGTGAACGTCAGCCCCAGGCCCAACAGAAAGAATAGCCCGGCAATCATCCAGATTGACTGGCTCGAGAGAAACCCGGCGAGACCGGTGGCGCTGGACGTATCTGTGGTGCTTGTAGCCCCTGCTGTCGGGCTGACAGAAGAGGTGCTGCCGGGTAGTTCGGTATGGCCTTTGCCCGGATAGTAGAGAACATCGCGAGTTTGCGGTGGGTAGCACAAGCCGGCTTTTGCACAGCCCTGGTAGGTGACCTGAAGCTGGGCTTCCGATAGTCCGTCCGGGAGAGTGACGGGCACTCTGGCGTCAACCGGGTCGAAAAAGACGGTCATTTCACCGAAGAATTCGTCATCCGTGACTGTTCCGGGCAGGGAGAACTCTGGCTCACCGATCGCCACGCCGTCAGTGACAGGGGTGATGTTGATGCGGCTCTTGTAAAGATAGTGCTCAGGGGCAATGTTCCAGCTCAGCACGACCGCACCGGTATCGGTGGTGAAGTTAAACGGCAGGGCTTCATCTACCGGCAGGAAATCACCATTTCCACTACCAAAAAACGAACCTCCGGCAGCACTTGCCGTAGCAGGTACCAGGATGCCGAGCATGGCAAAGACGGTGAGGGCAGCGGGCAGGGCTAGTCGAAAGAGGCGCCGGAAAACAGGAAGCACTGTCATGAAGATTTCAATATCCTGTGTCGTAAATGCATGAAGTCGTTATGCCGGGAATGGACACGGAGGGTCTGGTAAAGTTCCCTCTGGTATTGCCTGCAGTAAAGTCGCACAATAGCTAACCGATGAATCACAATCCAGACGATCTTATCATGCTGTTCAATGACCTGTTCCGGGAAAGCCATCGGACAATTCTGGTCAAAGGCAGTGACGAACCGGAATACCTTCCAGCAAGCGAACCTGACGGGCTCGCCCGGGTGGTTTTTGCCCACGGTTTTTTCGCCAGCGCCCTGCATGAGATTGCCCATTGGTGCATTGCTGGTGACTATCGACGCACATTGCATGACTATGGTTACTGGTATTGTCCCGATGGGCGTACACCAGAACAGCAGCGGGCATTTGAGGGTGTTGAAGTAAAACCCCAGGCCGTCGAGTGGCTGCTTTCACTGGCGGCGGGTTCCCGATTTCACATCAGCGTGGATAACCTGGCCGGCGATGGCGCCGCCAACGAGCAGGTCTTCCGGCAAAATGTCTGTAACCAGGCAGCCTGGTATCTCGAACACGGTTTGCCTGAACGGGCGCAGCAGTTCTTCGATGCGCTCAGATGCTTCTATGATACTTCAACCCGCTTGGCGTATAACTGGGACCGTGACAAGGTTCGAATTGCAGCTGCGGGCACCGAACACGAACGAACAAGGATAACTGAAACTCTATGACATCTGACTCCCAACATACCGGCGATTTGCGCTTCAGTGATCTCAATCTGGACCAACGCCTTCTGGATGCCATTACCAAGATCGGTTTTGAATTCTGTACCCCTATTCAGGCTGAAACCCTGCCGTGGACCTTGGCTTGTGAAGATCTGATTGGTCAGGCACAGACGGGCACCGGGAAAACCGCCGCATTCCTGATTACCGCGATTCAAACGTTGCTTGAGACGCCCATACCCGAAGGGGATCGTTTCGCTTCTGAGCCAAGGGTTCTGGCGTTGGCACCCACCCGTGAGCTGGCCATGCAAATTGCCAAAGATGCAGAGCAGCTCTGTCATTACACCGGCCATAATGTGGTCACGGTCGTTGGCGGCATGAATTATGACAAACAGAGAGAGCAGCTGCAGAACGAAGTGGTGGACATTCTGGTGGCGACCCCTGGCCGGCTGATTGATTTTCTCGGCTCGCAGGATGTGTTTCTGGACCAGCTGGATATTCTGATCCTGGATGAAGCCGACCGCATGCTCGATATGGGTTTCATCCCCGATGTGAAACGCATTATCCGCAAGTGCACCCCGAAAGAAGAGCGCCAGACCTTGCTGTTCAGCGCCACCTTTAATCAGGACGTTCTGAACCTTGCCTCCATGTGGACGCAAAATGCCGAGTTTGTAGAAATCGAACCGGAACAGAAAACCGCAGAGCGGGTAGAGCAGACGGTCTACCTGGTGTCGGATGAAGATAAGCTTCCGGTGCTGGTGAACTACCTCAAACGCCCGGAAGTCGAAAAAGCGATTGTGTTTGCTAACCGCAGGGACCAGTGCCGGGACCTTGAAGAGGACCTGAAAAACCAGGGAGTCAAAGTTTCGCTGATGTCGGGTGAAATCGCCCAGAACAAGCGCCTGAAAACCCTGGATCAGTTCAAAAAGGGTGAAATTCAGGTTCTTGTGGCAACGGATGTGGCCGGTCGGGGCATTCACGTGAACGGTGTCACCCATGTGTTCAACTACAATCTTCCGGAAAACGCCGAAGACTATGTACACCGTATCGGTCGTACGGGACGGGCTGGAAAAACCGGGGTTTCCGTGAGCTTTGCCGGTGAGGACGATGCGTACTCATTACCGGCGATTGAGACTTACATCAGTCAAAAACTGAAAACTGCTGTCCCCGAAGAAGATCTGATGATCACCATGGAAAACCCGCCGATTACTCGCAAACGTGGTGGTCGCAGGCCCCAGGCAGGCAGGAGCTCGGGTGGTCGCAGCTCCGGTGGCCGGGGCCCGCAACGCCCCCGCCGGAATTGACAGGCGGCATTGGAGAGCAGGCTATGGTGATCGTTGCAGACGAGAATATTCCTTTACTGGACTCCTTCTTTGGTGATATCGGCGAGATCCGGCGGGTAGCCGGTCGGACGCTCAGTCGGAGCCAGGTAGAGGATGCCGACATACTGCTGGTGCGCTCGGTGACACAGGTGGGCCGTGAGCTTCTGCAGAATACCCGGGTGCGCTTTGTGGGCACGGCAACCATTGGGACTGATCACGTTGACGTGGAGTGGTTGAAGGCGCAGGGCATCGGTTTCTCGGCAGCACCGGGGTGCAACGCCAGTAGCGTCGCAGAATACGTACTTGCGGTTATTTCGCAGTTTGCGGAGCAGCGCGGAATCGATGATTGGTCGACGTTGAGTGTGGGCATCGTCGGGGCCGGCAACGTTGGCAGTGAGCTGGCCAGAGCGCTCGAGCGACTGGATTTCGACGTGGTGTTGTGTGATCCGCCGCGACAGGAAGCCGAATTGGGTTCCGAGCAAAACTTTGTCAGCCTGGCGGACGCGCTCAAGTGCGATGTGGTGACATTGCATACACCGTTGACCCGATCCGGTGTTCATGCAACCTACCATATGCTGTCTGATCAGGAGCTGGCAGGATTGGGGGCAGAGCAGCTGCTGATTAATGCAGGGCGGGGCGAGGTTATCGACTCCGCCGCTTTGATTCGCCGGCTTGAGCAATCCGATGCGCCCCTGGTGGCGCTGGATGTGTGGGAGTATGAACCCCGTATCAGCCCTGAGCTGGTCGATCTGGTCTGGCTGGCGACACCTCATATTGCCGGGTATAGCCTTGAAGGCAAGATGCAGGGGACCGAAATGGTCTATCAGGCGCTGTGTCGTTTTCTGGGCTTGCCAGTGCGAAAGAAAGCCGGCCAGTTTCTACCGGAACCGGCCCTGAGCAAAATCTCCTTTACCAGCAATGCCGCGGAAGACGAAGCCATTCGGCTGGCACTTCGGGCCTGCTACGATCCGAGAAGAGACGATCTCCGGTTAAGGTTGGCCATGAAGGGCGGTGAGGACGAGCGTGCCGAGGCTTTCGATCGCCTGCGCCGGGATTACCCTGTGCGTCGGGAATGCTCCAGCCTGAAGATCCAGTTAAAAGGCACCAGCAAATCCTTGCAGGACAGCTTCCGGGCGATGGGGTTCAAGCTCAAGATATAACCGGAAACCGTCGTCGGTGATAACAACAAGGGGCGCTTCGGCGCCCCTTGTTGGTTATGGTAGGTAAGCTCAGAGTTTGGCGTTCTGGAGTGCCGCGATGCGATCCTCCAGGGGCGGATGGGTCATGAACAGTGCTGAAAGTCCGGCACGGGCGCCGCGATTGATTCCGAAGGCCTGCAGGGTGTCCGGCATCTGGTCCGGCACTTCGCTTTCCTGCTTCAGCCGGGCCAGGGCATTGATCATAGCGCCTCGGCCGGCCAGCTGTGCGCCAGCGATATCGGCCCGGAATTCCCGGCGACGAGAGAACCAGAACACAATGGTGCTGGCCAGAATGCCGAGCACAATTTCCGCCACAATACTCACCACAAAAAAACCGATGCCGTGACCACTTTCGTTCTTGAAGACCACCCGGTCCACGAACGAACCAATGACCCGGGATGCAAAAATGACGAAGGTGTTTACCACGCCCTGTATCAGGGTCAGGGTGACCATGTCACCATTGGCCACGTGACCGATTTCGTGGCCAAGTACCGCGCGGATCTCGTCTTTGTTGAATCGGTGCAGCAGGCCTTCACTGACGGCAACCAGTGAGTCGTTTTTGTTCCAGCCGGTGGCAAAGGCATTGGATTGGGAGGCTGGAAAAATGGCAACTTCTGGCATGCCGATACCGGCATTCTTCGCCAGTTCGGCTACGGTATCGACGAGCCAGCGTTCCGCCGGCGTACGGGGGGAATCGATTACCCGGGCCTTGGTACTCCATTTTGCCATGGGCTTGGAGATCAGCAGGGAAATGAACGCACCGGCAAAACCGAACACAGCCGCGAATATCAGCAGTGAGCTGTAGTTGATCCCCTGCTGGGACAGGTAACTGTCCACGCCCAGTAGTCGCAGGGTGAAGCTCGCAACCAGAATGACAGCCAGGTTGGTGGCCAGAAACAACAAAATGCGCATAGGTTCTTCCTGTATGGGTTACGCTGACAGTTGTTGGCTTTCTGACCGTTATATGCGGCTTGGGTTCATCGCTTCAAGAGTCTTAACTTGATTTAATGAACGGTGCTCTGTGCGCTGTCCGTGAAGAAAGCAGACTGGACTGCCAGGCTGATCCTGCTTGAACTGCCGCTTTTCAGGGCGCTGCGCAGCAGATGAATATAGGTGGACAGATCTTTTTGTACCGAAGGGGGCAGTGCCTGATCGGGATGCCGGCTATCGAGTTTGTTGATCAGGGCCTGCGGGGCCGGCGCACTCAGGCGAATAAATGCAGTGCGTGACAGCACGGCCTGGTCGAGCGCCTCCTGGCGGATGGTGTCGACATAACGCAAAAGCCCTTCTTCCGACAGCCAGAGCAGGGCCCCGAAGCAGGCCATGTGCCGCTTACTGTGAAGCCCGAATTCGTCAGGGTCATCCGGCCCGGCGATGTCCTCCACAAACAGGTTAATGCGCCGGGGGAAGGCAGCGTAGAGCTGCACCAGGGCGACGGCAACGTCCTTGTAAAACTCCTCCACGTGAATATCGGCCATGTCAGCTCCGTTTACTGGCGGTAGTGCTCCAGGAAGTTGCCCAGCCGGCCCATGGCATCTGCCAGGGTATCCTTTCTTGGCAGGAAGACCACCCGGAGGTGTTGCTTGTCATCGATGTTGAAGGCTGAGCCCTGGACCAGCAGAATCTTCTCCTGCAGCAACAGGTCCAGGACCAGTTTCTCATCGTTCACGACCGGGAAATGTTTCGGGTCAAGTCGCGGGAACATATAAAGCGCTCCCTGTGGTTTCACGCAGCTGACGCCGGGAATGTCGTTAAGCATTCGCCAGGCCGTTTCTCTCTGCTCATAAAGCCGCCCACCGGGCGCTACCAGATCGTTGATCGACTGGTATCCGCCCAGGGCCGTCTGAATAGCCAGTTGTGCGGGTACGTTGGCACACAGGCGCATGTTGGACAGCATCTCGATACCTTCGATGAGATCCTTGGCGCGATGTTTGGCGCCGCTGATGATCATCCAGCCGGAACGGTACCCTGCTGCCCGGTAGTTCTTGGACAGACCGTTGTAAGTGAAGAACAGCACGTCTTCGGCCAGTGAGGCAATAGAGGTATGCACTGTACCGTCGTAAAGAATTTTGTCGTAGATTTCATCCGCCAGAATGGTCAGATTGTGTTGTCTGGCGAGCTCGATCACCTGGTGCAGCAGTTCTTCGGAATACACCGCTCCGGTTGGATTGTTCGGGTTGATCAGCACAATGGCTTTGGTGCGGCGGGTGATCTTCTTTTTTATGTCTTCAATGTCCGGAAACCAGTTCTGTTGCTCATCGCAGCGATAATGGACCGGTTTGCCGCTGGAAAGCGTTACCGCAGCTGTCCACAAAGGATAGTCGGGAGCCGGGATCAACACTTCATCCCCGGTATTGAGCAGGGCTTGCATGGACATCACAATCAGCTCGCTCACGCCGTTGCCCAGGTAGATGTCGTCAATGTCCACCTTGGCAATACCGCGCTGCTGGCAATAGTGCATCACAGCCTTACGGGCTGAAAAAAGACCCTTTGATTCCACATAGCCTTGCGCCTGAGGCATGTTGTAAATCACATCCTGCTGAATCTCTTCCGGTACATCCAGTTCGAAAGCGGCCGGATTACCGATATTCAGCTTCAGAACACGATGGCCTTCCTCTTCCAGTCGTCTCGCCTCACGCAGAACCACGCCACGGATTTCATAACACACGTTGTCGAGCTTGGCGGATTTGAAGAAATTCTGCATGGCGTACTGGTGTCCTTAACAAAGGGTCTGAGAGAGTTCCCGGATAACGCAAGCCACCTATTCTAGCGGAGTGATGCACTTCGGTAACAGGGGCAAAAGTGTTCAATTGTGGCGAATTGCAGACAGTTTACGCAGAGGCTTTAAAGTGATCTCTTTCTTGATGGCCCGAAATGAGCGATTACAAGTATGGTTTCTGGCAATTAAATTGTGCACAATCTATTTCACATTGCATTCAAGCGAAGGAGAACAAGCATGGCTGATGAGTCGGTTTACGATTTCAGTGCCAGGGACATCAAGGGCAACGAAGTGTCTATGGCTGACTATCGAGGCAAGGTGCTTCTGATCGTCAACACCGCATCCAAGTGCGGCTTTACCCCCCAATTTGAAGGCTTGCAGACGTTGCATAAAGAGCTGGGAGGGAAGGGGTTCGAGGTTCTTGGTTTTCCCTGTAACCAGTTCATGAATCAGGACCCGGGTAATGATGACTCGATCAGTCAGTTTTGCTCGCTGAACTATGGCGTGGACTTTCCTATGTTCGCCAAGGTGGAAGTAAATGGTGAGGGCACCCATCCGTTGTACCGCTTCCTGAAGAAGCAGGCGAAAGGGTTGATGGGTACTGAAAAGGTTAAGTGGAACTTTACCAAATTCCTGGTCGACAGTGAGGGCCGCGTGGTTCGCCGCTATGCGCCTACCGCAAAGCCTGCAGACATCCGGGCCGATATTGAGAAACTGCTCTGATATGGCGCCAGAAGAACAGCTGTTGGCGCTGGATAACCAGATCTGTTTTGCCCTCTACGCAGCCAACCGGGCGGTGACCGCACGTTACCGTCCGCTGCTCGGTGAGTTAGGGCTGACCTATCCCCAGTACCTGGTCATGCTGGTTCTGTGGGAGCGGGATCGAGCAGGTATTGCGCCCAAAGTGTCGGAGCTTGGCCAGCGACTGCGGTTGGATTCAGGTACGTTGACGCCGTTGCTGAAGCGACTGGAGGAGCATGGGTTGATTGTGCGAACTCGCAGCGCCGAGGACGAGAGGGTGGTCAGAGCTGAGTTGACCGAGGCAGGACAACGACTCCGAACCAGGGCATTGAGTGTGCCAGGGCAGCTAATGTGCGGGTTGAATGTGGAACCAAAGCGTCTGGTAGCGCTCAGGCAGGAGCTCAGGAGTCTGCTTGAGGCTCTTGAGGGCGCGCAGCCCAGCGGGCAATAACGGCTTTCAGCTCCTCCCGGTTATAGGGTTTGGTGATGTAGTCGTTCATGCCGGATGCCAGGCAGTCTTCCCGGTCGCCCTGCATCACATTGGCGGTGACCGCAATCACTGGAAGGGTCTGCCAGGTCGGGTTCTGGCGAATGGCGCGGGTGGCTTCATAACCGTCCATGACAGGCATCTGACAATCCATAAGGACCAGGTCGTAATCTTTGTTCTGAAGCGCTTCAATAGCTCGCTGGCCATTCTCCGCATGATCAACCTGGTGCCCCAGCTTTTTCAGAAGGCTGCTGGCTACCAGTTGATTTACCTGATTGTCTTCCACCAGCAGAATTGAAAGCGGTCCCACCTGATCCACCGCCTCGCCGAGCGCGGGTCGTTGCCGTGACTGCTGCTCGGTGTTCAGACCGGCAGCAGTGCACAGGCAACGGAACAGATCGTCTCTTCGCAGGGGCAGAGCCAGAACGCAGTGTCTGGCATGCTCAGCTTGGGCGGTACCGGTATGGTCAGCCAGGACAACACCCTGGCCTTTCCATCCTGTCAGAAAGGCGGTGGATTCCGAGGCGTTGTCGCCAACAGCCACCAGCAGAATACCCTCGGGGTGACGGCTGGCGCTTCGGACCGGGATGGCCCACGCCCTGAGCTGGGATTCCAGTGCCAGACGGTGAACGTTAGCCTGGGGAATGGCCATGGCGATTCCGGTACTTCTCAGTTGTTCAAGTGCCGCTGCTGGCGGAGTTTGGGGAGCCTGTTCGTGGACCGGCAGGGGGAGGGTGACGGTGAAGTGGGTGCCGCTACCTTCGCTGGAATCGACCAGAATCCGGCCGTGCATGCGTTCAATGAGTTGCCTGCAGAGCGTCAGACCAAGGCCGGTCCCGCCGTAGAGGCGGGTGGTGTCTGAGTCCGCCTGGGAAAAAGGCGAGAAGATCCTGTGCAGGCCTTTCCGCGACATGCCAATCCCGGTGTCGATCACTTCCATTCGAAGGCTGCCGGCCGAATAGGTGGTCCTGACCCTGACCAGGCCCCGGTCGGTAAACTTGATGGCATTGCTCAGCAGGTTGTTGAGAATCTGCCGGGTGCGGGTAGGGTCGCCCAAAAAGCTCTCGGGCAGGTCAGGATCGGTCTCGTTAACCAGGTCAATGCGTTTGCGGCGGGCCTGCTGGGCGTGGAGCGTGGCGCATTCCTCGATCAGTCCGCGCACACTGAAAGGTATGTTTTCCAGGCTCAGTTTGCCTGCCTCTACCTTGGAAATGTCGAGGATGTCATTGAGCAGGCCCAGCAGGCTTTCGCCGGCTTTCAGGGCAATGTCGATGCGGTTGCGCTGGCCGGGGTCTTTCTCGCTTTCGAGGGCCAGGCCCAGCATGCCCAGTACGCCATTGAGCGGTGTGCGTATTTCATGGCTCATACTGGCCAGAAAGTTGGCCCGGGCCCGGGCTCGGCGAACTGCATCTTCCTTGGCTTTGACCAGAGCTCTGTTGCCTCGCTGCAAGGCCTCGTTCTTTTCCGAGATTTCACGCGTTCGGTCGTCCACTTCCCGCTCAAGCTGGCTGGAGTAGTTTTTCATGGTACTTTCGGCAGTGCGCAGTCGTGCCACACTGTTTTCCATGTTTTCGAGATGCTGATTGATAATCCCGACCATGGTGCCGATTTCGTCGCTCTGGTGGTTTTCCGGTACCGGTAGTCGCACCTTCTCTGGCGAGGTGGCTTTTACCTGGCTGAGCGCGTTGATCAGGCCGACCATAGGCCGGGTCAGCACGAAGTAGAATATCGCCAGCAGGGCAATGGACAACACCAGACTTTTGAGCAAGCCGATCAGTAGGGTATTACCCGCGCGGCCGAGGAACTGAATGCCGTAATGATAGGTGTCGATGGTGAGGATCAGGTGGCCCAGGGGCAGATCTGCCAGCTGCGGGACTTGCAGCACCTCATCGAAAACGCGGCTTGGCCCGAACAGAACGTCGCTCATCCATCGGTAGGGTGATTCCGGGCTGCTCTGGCTGGCAGCGGACATTGTCTGTCCATCGCCGTCGATGATGCGTGCATCGATGGTAGCGGGGTGCCGCAGCAGGCCATCAAGCAGCTCATCCGCCAGGCGAATATCAATGTTGTAGGCGATCTGTGAGGCAGGGCTGTGGCTGATTTCCATCAGAGCCCGGATTTCCTGCTCCATGGACTCCCGGGCGGTAAAGTAGTCGAGGGTTATCTGGATCAGATTGAGAAACAGTCCCAGGGCCATAGCCACCAGTACGGTGTCTCGGGTGAGGCGGTAGGAAAGCCGTTGCCTTAAGCTGCTAAACACGGTGAATCGTCATCCCTGAATCGGCTCGAGTGCTGGGTGTTAATCGTCGTAATCGGCCCGTTTCTTCCAGGAGTCGTCATCCTGAAGAAAGTGATCCCACTCGCGGTCCAGCTTGGAATGGCCCTGAGCCTCGGTATTGCCGTCCGTCATGCTGGCCTCGAGCTCCTTGATTCGGGTTCTGAAGCTTTTGACTGCTCTCATCGCCAGAGGATTGTCTTTGGATTTGCCCATTTCGGTGCTGGCCATATGGTACGCGTGGATGGCCTTGCGGATCTCGTTCTGCCTGATGTAATCCCGGGCCTGGAATACGTGCAGATCGGCGTGAGTTTTGTGCACGAGAAACAGCACATACTTGAGATTTTGCTTGGCAGTGGCTGCGTCGATACGTCCGTTCTTGTGCATGCCTTCTATCAGTTTGAAAAGGCTTTGAAGGAGTTCCTTTACGTAACTGGATTTCTCGGGCGAATCGATTTTAACCGGCGGCCGGTTGTCGGTTTTCTCGACGACCTGTTTGCGGGTCTGCTTCACCGCTTCCAGCCACTGGGCGACGGGCTGGTCTGATTTCAATGCGGTCAGCTCGTGGCAGGCGTCTTCCATCTGTTTCAGCAACAACAGCTTGAGGTCTGTGTTCAGGTACTGTCCCGGAATTTCGGTGAGCAACCTGAATGCCCGGTTATAGATGTCTTGCTGGGCCGTGGTTTTCCGGCTGCGCTCTATCCGGGCTTTTTCGCGCATCTGGCTGATCACGATGATCGCCAGGGAAACGGCAACAATGGCCGCGAGTAACAGCACTATGGTCGTGGCTTCCATCGTGTCGGTCTGACTCCGGATATGAGTGAGCGGCTAGTTTGTTAAGAGCTGATCGCCGAACTTTGATGTTATTGGGTAACGTTCTGAAAGCCTAGCAGAAATCTGGCAACTCGTCCGTTTCCGGTTGTAAATGGTCAGCTTCTATATTCATTTCATGAATTGTAGGTTTTCTGTATATTGAGCGGGTGAATGCCTGCCGCAGCCGATTCAATTCGTTTCCGAGCCTGAAGGAGCTCCAGATGGACATTTCCCGCGTTGATTTGAACTTACTGGTCTATCTGGATGTGCTGCTTCGGGAGCGTAACGTCACCAAGGCGGCCAACCATCTCGGTATTACCCAGCCGGCCATGAGCAATGGCCTTCGCCGGTTGCGGGACCTGTTTTCCGATCCGCTGCTGGTCCGCACCAGCGAGGGCATGACTGCCACCGAGCGGGCCAGGGAATTACAGCCGTTAGTGCGGGGCATCCTTTCCGATATTGAGCAGGCCGTGCAGGAAAAAACGCCGTTTGCGGCCCAGGAAAGCCAGCGGGTTTTCCGGATCATGGCCAGTGATTACGCCGAATCCTGCCTGATGCCACGGGTGCTCCGGCGTATTCGACAGGAGGCGCCCCATGTCACGCTGGACGTGCTCACTCCGAGCGACGTCAGCTTTCTGGATGTGGAACAGGGCAGGCTCGACATGGCAATCAACCGGTTCGACAAGATTCCTCAGTCGTTTCACCAGAAAACACTGTGGATCGAATATTTTGCCTGCCTGATGAACGCACGTAATCCCATCCTCAAGGAACCGTTCACGCTGGACACATACCTGGATGCCAGCCATATCTGGGTCAGCAAGACCGGCTTTGGCGTAGGCGTGGGGGTGAACCCCAAAGACGTGCAGCGGCTGGGGTGGGTGGATGAAGCGCTTGGTCGAATGAGCCGTAAACGACAGATATCGGTGTTTACCCGTCATTACCAGGTGGCGATGCTGCTGGCGGAACAGCACGATCTGATTGCCACTCTGCCGTCCCGGGCCGCCTGGCTACAGAAGGACAACCCTAACCTGGTGGTTAAAGTCCCGCCGTTTGAGATTCCGCCGTTTGAGCTGAAAATGGCGTGGAGCCCTTTGTTGCAGCACAACTCGGATCATCAGTGGCTGCGAAAGCTCATTGCAGAAGTGGCAGAGGAAGTTGATGAGGAGTTTGCACCTTTTGGAGCCCAATTTGAATCTCCGCAGGTGCTTCAAGGGCTGCATTCAGAGCGGTAGCTCTCGCAATTCCAGTGAAGGGCGGGCGGCGTCCCACATGCGCTGGAAGGCTTCGGCCTTGAGCTTGACCCGTCCACCCGCGGCAAAATTGGCGAACCCCTCAGGCTTGCTGAAATCGTGCCGGCACAGAATGCCTTCTCGGTCGGCAAGCAAGAATGGCTGGTCTTCAGTCGGGTAGTCCGGGTTCACCAGCCTCAGTTCAATGCGACTGGTCAGACGGCGCATCAACTCTACCAACTGGTGCCGTCTCTGTACCAACGGTTTGTCATCGTGAATCAGCAGTCTGACATCGCTCAACCGATGCCTGCGGGCAACGGCTGATATCAGCTCCCGCAGTTGGTGTCGGTCATACAGGTCATGATCAAGAATCCGGTCATAGAGCCAGAGGCGCTGGCCGGCCTGACCGACTAACGAATCCATAAGCCCGAGCATGGGCGCTTCGTGGTCAAACAGCCAGCTTTCAGCGTCTGTGCCGAGGATCAGAGGTTGTTGCCGTCGAGTGATCGCTTCGTGGGCCAGTGCCGGTGCCAGACAGCGCATGTCCAGGTGTGGGATACCGGCATCGTCGTAGGGCTCCGAGCAAATGTGAAAGCCACAGCGCTGGTAGAATCCAGTGGCGTGTTGTTGCGCTGAAAGTCGGAGCTCCTGGAAACGCCCTGCTGACTCATTAAGCAGGTGGCGTAATAACGCCTCGCCGACGCCTTTGCCCCGGTATTCCGGAAGCACGGCCATCCGGCCAATATATCCGGTTTCCTCCAGGCTGGAGAACAGGCGGGCGGTGGCAGCGGGCGTGTTGTTTCGGTCTACAGCGAGGTAGTGATCCGCGATCTCATCGGTATCATCCCACTCCAGTTCTGGCGGCACCTTCTGCTCATCAATAAACACCCGCTGACGGATGTCTCGGATGGACTCGGGGGCCAGTTGCCAGCTGTATTTTCGAAATCTCGGAGTCATGGCTTACTCGAAATAGACCGAACCCTGATTGTAAAGCGTGGTCAGCAGGCCGAGCAGGGCATCATCGCCGGCAAATTCCGCCAGGGCTGACATGTCGATGCGGGCACCGGCACAGAGCAGGGGTGCGAGTGGCTGTGCATCGCCTTTCAGAATGTACTGCTCGCCATCGACAAACAGGGCGGTTTCATTGCCCAGTTGATGATAGGCGAAACGCGAACCTTCGTTCCAGCGCAGTTGTTCTCCCGCGCGGATGGCTTCGGCAAGATCTTCAGCGGCCGCGGGTTCTTCAGCCGGTACCACGATGTCGAGACTCTTGGGTGCCGTTGCGAACTGACCAAACCATAAGGCCAGGTTGCGGCGGTCACCCAGTTGTTCCCGAATCACGCCGTCCAGCCGGTCGATCACCTCCGGAGCAATGGTGCCCGGGTTGCTCTGTACCTGGAGGTCTGGATCATCCAGGTGTTCGGACGCCTTCTCTTTTTGGCTGAGGAAATCGGTAAAACTGGTCAGGATGTCATCAATCGTCGGCGCGCGGAAACCGATCGACAGGGTGATACAGTCGTCTTCAGCTACACCGTGATGGCCAATGCCGGGTGGCAGGTAAAGCATGTCGCCCGGGGCCAGTGTCACGGTCTCTTCACCGTCCCAGCTACTCAAAATACGCAGGGGGGTGCCATCCACCCTGGGTGAACTGTGATCACAATGCCCACCGAAGGTCCACCGCCGGTGCCCCTGTGCCTGCAGCAGGAACACGTCGTACATGTCGTAGTGGGGGCCCACACTGCCGCCTTTGGGCGCGTAACTGGCCATAATGTCATCCAGTCGCCAGTTCGGGATAAAACGGAACTGCTCCAGCAGGTCGGCAACGTCAGGAACCCAATGGTCAAGGCCCTGTACCAACAGGGTCCAGTCCTGTTCCGGTAACTCACTGAAACGCTCCGGCGTGAACGGGCCGTTATGCAGCTGCCAGGGTTTGCCGGCGTCATCTTCTATGATGATGCGGGACTCCACCGCTTCCTCGCAGGCCAGCCCTGCCAGTTCGTCCGGACTGACCGGGCACTGGAAACCGGGAAATGCCTGACGGATGACCAGAGGCTTTTTCTGCCAGTAGTCCCGCAGAAATTCAGAAGCTGTCAGTCCGCCAAGCATGTCCATGGTGTTGCTCCAGTTCAGATGTTGCCGGCCTGTTCGACGGCATTGCCAATGTAGGTGTCCGGCGTCAGGGCACGCAGTTCGGCCTTGGCTGCTTCCGGAATCTCCAGCGTTTCAACGAAATTCTTGATGACTTCCGCGCTCATGGTCTTGCCGCGGGTCAAGTCCTTGAGTTTTTCGTAGGGCTTTTCGATGTTGTAGCGGCGCATCACGGTCTGGATCGGCTCGGCCAGTACTTCCCAGGCGTTGTTCAGGTCTTCGTTCAGGCGGGCCGGGTTGATTTCCAGCTTGCCCAGGCCTTTCAGGGAGGCTTCGTAGGCAATCAGGCTGTGTGCAAAGCCGACGCCCAGGTTACGCAGCACAGTAGAGTCGGTCAGGTCACGCTGCCAGCGGGAAATCGGCAGCTTGGCAGACAGGTGGCCGAAGATGGCGTTGGCGATGCCCAGATTGCCTTCGGAGTTTTCGAAGTCGATGGGGTTCACCTTGTGGGGCATGGTAGAGGAGCCAATTTCGCCGGCCACCGTCTTCTGCTTGAAGTAACCCAGTGAGATGTAGCCCCAGATGTCCCGGTCGAGGTCGATCAGGATGGTGTTGAAGCGGGCAACGGCATCGTACAGCTCGGCGATGTAGTCGTGGGGTTCGATCTGGGTGGTGTACGGGTTCCAGTCAAGGCCCAGACTCTCGACGAACTCTTCGGCGTTGGCGGCCCAGTCTACATCCGGATAGGCAGACAAGTGGGCGTTGTAGTTGCCTACGGCACCGTTGATCTTGCCCATGATTTCCACTTCGCGAATCTGCAGCAACTGACGGCGCAGGCGGTAAACCACGTTGGCCAGTTCCTTGCCCACGGTCGTGGGAGAGGCGGTCTGGCCATGGGTGCGGGACAGCATCGGCTGTTCGGCGTGTTCCTTGGCCAGTTCAGCCAGCTTGTCGACCACCTTTTCCATGCCTGGCAGCAGGCCATGGTCCAGTCCTTCGCGCAGCATCAGGGCGTGGGACAGGTTGTTGATGTCTTCGGAGGTGCAGGCGAAGTGCACGAATTCGGTCACTGCGTGCAGCTCGGGCACGTCTGCGATCTTTTCTTTGATCAGGTATTCGACCGCTTTCACGTCGTGGTTAGTAGTGCGTTCGATTTCCTTGATGCGCTCGGCATCGGCCAGGCTGAATTCGCTGACCAGCTTGTCCAGGAAAGCGTTGGCTTCGGCAGAGAATGCCGGCACTTCGGTAATGGCGGGGTGCGCGGCCAATTTCTGCAGCCAGCGGATTTCGACGGTTACCCGATTACGGATCAGGCCGTATTCACTGAAGATGCTGCGAAATACGCTGACTTTACTGCCGTAGCGTCCATCGACCGGGGAAATGGCGGTCAGGGCGGTGAGTTCCATCGAAAACCTCTCAGTTCATCAAAGAATCGGACAAAATACAGGGGGTATATGATACACCAGCGCGCGGCGTGAATCAGCGCAACAACTCGCGCGCGTGTTGAATGACAGTCGTGCGTTTGAAAATCAGTTGCCAGCGGTGGCCGCCGCTCTGGCGCCAGAGTACTGCTGAGCGAATACCGGCCAGAAGCAAGGCCCGGACTTTGGCCGCATTCTCGTCCTGCTGGAGCACCTGGGGATTGCCACTGACCTGGATGCGCAGGCGAAAGGTGCTGATGGTGTCGCCGTAGATGGATGCCAGATTGCCGATCAGATTGCTGTGGACATAGCCGAAGTGGCTTGCGGTATGGCGCGCCTGATCAATACGGTTGCCAATGACGTCCAGCATGTCAGGCTTGCGTTTGAGTTGGGATTCCAGCTGAATCAGGTTTAGCACATATCGAATGATCTCGACATCCTGGGGGCGGCTCTGTTGGGCAAACGATGTTGACAGGGCCTCCAGGCCTTCCCGAATGTCTGACAGTTCGCCGCCATAAACATCCAATGTTGAAGCAGGATCGGTCGCAAACAGTGAGCGAATGCAGGTCTCCAGACTTTCTTCGTTGCAGGTGCCCGTGTGAGCTACCTGGTGAACGAGAGCAGCGGCCTGAAACAGGCCGGCCAGCGCCAGAGTCTGGTCGTGCAGGGAGCGACTCATGAACTGGCTCCTGCGACATCGCCCAGACTCAATCGGGCGGGCAGTGCCTCGCCATCGCGCCAGGTCTGTTCGATAACGCCGCCACCGAGACAGACATCGTCCGTATAGAACACGACAGACTGGCCGGGTGTCACGGCGCGCTGGGCCTCGTCAAACACTACTTTTACGCCACCGTTGATCACCGTGACTTCGCAATCCTGATCCGGCTGG
Organism: Marinobacter sp.; assembly: GCA_035303925.1. GTDB lineage: Bacteria > Pseudomonadota > Gammaproteobacteria > Pseudomonadales > Oleiphilaceae > Marinobacter. The sequence goes on from DATGQY010000139.1 coordinate 46,581, forward strand.
CGATAGCGGGTTTTGGCCTTGCAGCGGAACTGCCGTGCGGGCGCATCGCCGGCAATCCAGTCGATGGGGCCGGACACCAGGCCCCGCGAGAACAGCAGGGGGTGGTGTTTACCCTGGACCGCGATCAATACGTTCCGCGTCAGGTCTTTTTCCGCTACGTACCAGGGTTCGTCACCGAATTCAGCAAGGCCGCCGATACCCAGGCCCTGGCGCTGGCCGATGGTGTGATACATCAGGCCCTGGTGTTTGCCGATGACTTTACCGTCCGGTGTCTCGATGTTCCCGGGCTGGGCAGGCAGGTACTGTTTCAGGAAGTCTGTGAACTTGCGTTCGCCAATGAAACAGATGCCGGTGGAGTCTTTCTTGTCATGGGTTACAAAACCCTGAGCTTCGGCTATCCCGCGTACTTCCGGCTTCTCCAGTTCACCGACCGGGAACAGAGTGCGGGCTATACGGTCCCCGGAGACGGCATGCAAGAAGTAACTTTGATCCTTGTTCGGATCCAGGCCTTTCAGAAGCTGTGCTTTGCCGCTGCCATCGTCAAGTGGGCGCTGGCGAGTGTAATGGCCGGTCGCAATGTAGTCGGCACCCAGGGTGACCGCATAATCCAGAAAAGCCCGGAACTTCACTTCCTTATTGCACAGAATGTCGGGGTTCGGGGTGCGGCCGGCACTGTATTCCGACAGAAAGTGCTCAAAGACCCGGTCCCAGTATTCGGCGGCAAAACTGGCGGTGTGCAGTGTGATACCGATGGCGTTGGCTACCGCCTGGGCATCGGCCAGGTCGGTCATGGCTGTACAGTATTCCGTGCCGTCGTCTTCGTCCCAGTTCTTCATGAACAGGCCTTCTACCTGGTAGCCCTGGTCTTTTAAAAGCCAGGCGGCAACCGACGAATCCACGCCGCCGGACATGCCGACGATCACGCGGGTGTTTTGAGGGGCTTTGATTTCAGGATTCTGGGTCATGGGGCTTCTGGTAACCGTTTAAAAGCGGGAATTTTATCACCTTGAGACGGTTACGTCTGTCCGTCGATCACCACTTCAAGGGGGAATTGCCGCCCGTTTCGGTAATCCTCGATGCACTGAAGCACCAGAGGGCTGCGGAGTTTGTCGCCCAGGCCTCTGACTTCGTCCAGCGTTAGCCAGTGCGGGCCAACGATGCCGGTATCGAGTTCCGTGGTCACCTGGCGGACAGCCTTGGCGGCATAGCAGAAACGGTAGTAGGTAGCACCGTTGGCCGGGGCCTTGTAGGTGTACATGCCCAGAAAATAGGACGGTTCTACTTCCCAGCCGGTTTCTTCCAGGGTTTCGCGACGCACGGCATCAAGTATGGCCTCGTCCTCTTCAATGTGTCCGGCTGGTTGATTAAACACAACTTTGCCATCACTGACTTCTTCCACCATCAGGAATCGGCCCTGATCGTCTTCGGTAATCACGGCAACGGTGGCATGGGGTTTCCAGATCATGGTCGAGGTGCTCTCCTGTTACTGTTGCGCTGGCCGGGTTTAATCCTGTCAGATTTCGTCAGGCCCAGTTTCGGGCTATCCGGCAGATTGATTCGTTCAAGCCTGAATTGGCCGGGCTGAAGATTATCCAGCGTCCAGTCACCGATCCGGTAGCGTATAAGCCTGAGGGTAGGGTAGCCCACGGCCGCAGTCATTCGTCTTACCTGCCGATTACGACCTTCACTGATGGTGAGCTCGAGCCAACTCGTGGGCACGGATGCCCGGTGTCTCACCGGTGGGGTTCTTGGCCAGATCTCAGGTTGATTCATCCGCAGTGCTTTGGCCGGGCGGGTCGGGCCGTCTTTGAGGTTAACACCGGTGCAGAGCTGTTGGATGGCCTGATCGGAAATCTCGCCCTCAACCTGAACCCAATAGGTTTTTGGCATCTTGTTTCGGGGTGACGCAATCCGGTTCTGCAAAGGGCCGTGATCCGTCAGCAGCAGCAAGCCTTCAGAATCGTAATCAAGCCGCCCGGCCGGGTAGAAACCGGGTTGTCTTATCCAGTCTGCCAACGTGGCGCGAGGATTGTTTGCGCGTTCATCGGTGAACTGGCTCAACACCTGAAAGGGTTTGTTGAACAGGATCAATTCCGCCATTCACAGCTTCCTGTCAGTTGCGGGTGGACCGGAGCGACAAGCCTAATGGATTGGCGGTGCTGAAAAAAGCATAAAAAGAAGTGCCCGCCGGCTATAACACCGGCAGGGATTACTGGTTTGAGCAGCCAGAGCTCAGTATCAGGCGTTCACGGCTCTGGGCGGGTAACCGTCGCGGCCGGTGTGATCCTGGTCATCCGCCTGAGCATCCTGACCTTCCGGTGTGGCTTGTGCAGGAATTTCATCTGGCACGATATTCACTGCGTGAACGCCTTTATCACTCGGCTTCTTGTCAAAGGTGACCGGTTGGCCCGCCTTGAGGGTTTTGTACCCTTCCATCTGAACCGAAGAAAAATGGGCAAACAGATCATCACTGCAGCCGTCTTCAATGATAAAGCCGTATCCCTTGGCGTTGTTGAACCATTTGACTTTGCCTCTGGGCATGGTGAACTCCCCTGTTCCTTTGCTGTCACTCTTATTATTGGAGTAAGTGCTTTACCTCCGGTCGCGGTTGTTCCGTGCCGGCCCCGGCGCGCTCCCGGTTGCATTCGGTTACGCTGCGTTACACGATGATTGTGCTGTATTACATGATTTTACAAACCATGTTAACTGTCGACCAATACGGTTTCTGAGTCAAGAGTCACAGCCGGTTGAATAAGTGTTTCATCAAGGTATGGAATCGGTATCATGACTTTATTGATAAATAACGCACGCCCGAACCAGAGCTGGCCTTGAAAACTCTGGCTCGGGCAACCACATTAAGTCAGGAATCCGAATAACCGGTAAACAGAACCATGCGGACAATTGAGAATTCTCTACTAGTATTCAATCAGGGGGAGGACGAACAGCCGGGGCGTCAGGAAGGTGTCAGTGTTGCGCCCGAGAAGCCTGCTCTGAAGCGTCCCGCCCGGTACAGGGTGGTACTCCTGAATGACGATTACACCCCCATGGATTTCGTGGTGGAAGTATTGATGACTTTCTTCGCAATGAACGAAGAAAAGGCGACGCAGGTGATGCTGCTCGTCCATACGCAGGGAAAAGCCGTATGTGGGGTATATACCCGCGACATCGCAGAAACGAAGGCAGCACAGGTGAATCAATATTCTTCGGAATGCGAACACCCACTGCTTTGCGAGATTGAACGCGCGGACTGACAGACCTAGGGGTGGCCCATGCTGAGCAAAGATCTTGAAATTACGCTGAATACAGCCTTCAAAAATGCCCGCGACAAGCGTCATGAGTTCATGACTGTCGAGCATTTACTGCTGGCCCTTCTGGACAATGAATCGGCGGTGGGCGTACTGAAAGCCTGCGGTGCAGACCTCAAGCGGCTTGAGGATGAGCTGGTTGAATTTGTTGACTCCACCACACCGCTGATCCCGAGCAGTGACAGCGAGCGGGAAACCCAGCCTACGCTGGGATTCCAGCGTGTGTTACAGCGGGCCGTGTTCCACGTACAGTCCTCCGGAAAGAAAGAAGTCACCGGTGCCAATGTGCTGGTTGCTATCTTCAGTGAGCAGGAGAGCCAGGCGGTCTATGTGCTCAAGAAGCAGAACATTGCCCGCATTGATGTGGTTAATTTTGTCTCCCATGGCATTTCCCGGGTTCAGGGGGCCGAAGATCAGGAGGGGGCAGACCATGGTCCCCACGACGAAGCGGGCGAAGATGGCGGGCATTCCCGGCCACTGGAAAGCTACGCAACCAATCTGAACGAGCAGGCGCGCCAGGGTCGTATTGATCCGCTGATTGGCCGTGAGCTGGAAGTAGAACGAGTGGTGCAGATTCTGGTGCGCCGCCGTAAAAATAATCCGCTGCTGGTTGGCGAGGCCGGTGTCGGTAAAACGGCGATTGCTGAAGGCCTGGCGAAGCGCATTGTCGACGGCCAGGTGCCGGAAATTATTTCAGACGCGGTGGTTTATTCGCTGGATATGGGCGCACTGCTCGCGGGCACCAAGTACCGTGGCGATTTCGAGAAGCGTCTGAAAGGCCTGCTCAGCGACCTGAAAAAGCAGGACCACGCCATACTGTTCATCGACGAGATTCACACCATCATTGGTGCGGGGTCCGCGTCTGGCGGTGTGATGGATGCCTCGAATTTGCTCAAGCCCATGCTGGGTTCCGGTGAGCTGCGCTGCATTGGCTCAACGACATTCCAGGAATTCCGTGGCATCTTCGAGAAAGACAGCGCGCTGGCGCGTCGCTTCCAGAAAATCGATGTGAATGAGCCGAGCGTTGAGGACACCTACCAGATTCTGAAAGGGCTGAAGCCCAGCTTCGAGAAACATCACGATCTGACCTATACCGACCAGGCCCTCCGGGTGGCGGCGGAATTGGCGGACCGTTACATCACCGACCGGCACCTGCCGGACAAGGCGATCGATGTGATTGATGAGGCGGGCGCCCGTCAGCGCCTGCAGCCGGAAGACAAGCGCAAGAAAACGGTTGAAGTTACTGACATCGAAGATGTAGTTGCCAGCATTGCGCGGATTCCGCCGAAGAATGTCTCCACCAGCGACAAAGACCTGCTTCGGAATCTGGAGCGGGATCTTAAAATGGTGGTGTTCGGGCAGGATCCGGCCATTGAATCCCTGGCGACCGCCATCAAGCTGGCTCGCGCTGGCCTGAAAGCGCC
>DATGQY010000140.1:0-3160 GCA_035303925.1 Marinobacter sp.
GCTACTCGCCTTATCCGCAGGATAGGCGCCGAGATCGTGGAAGTTGCAGCCATGATTGACCTTCCTGACCTGGGTGGCTCCCGCAAGCTGCAGGAAGAGGGCCTGCAGGTCTATACTGTGTGTTCGTTCGAGGGAGAATAACCACTGTTACAGGAGGCGACCATGCCCGATTATCAACACCATTGGAAAGACGGCACACCAGTCCATCTGCCACTGGGCAAAATTGTGTGCATTGGTCGCAACTACGCCGAACATGCCCGGGAACTGAACAATCCGGTACCGGATGAACCGCTGCTGTTTATCAAACCATCAACATCAGCGGTTTATATCACCCGCCCCCTGGACTTTCCGAAAGGCAGGGGGGAGGTGCACTTCGAAACCGAACTGGCGGTACTCATCGGCCGCCCGCTCACCAACGCGTCGGCCAGCGAAGCCGAGAGCGCGATTCTCGGCTATGGCCTGGCACTGGACCTGACCCTGCGGGACCTGCAGAGCAAACTCAAGGAAAAGGGCCAGCCCTGGGAGCGCGCCAAAGCCTTTGACGGCGCCTGCCCCCTGTCTCCTTTTGTGGCCACTGACAAAGTTTCAAAAGACCCCATCCACTTTACTCTTGATATCGATGGCCAACGGCAACAGACCGGCGACACCCGTGATATGCTGAACCCCATCGTACCGCTGATCGCCCATATAAGTAGCCAGTTCTCCCTGCTACCGGGCGACGTGGTGCTTACCGGCACCCCAAAAGGCGTCGGGCCTCTGGTTTCGGGCCAGACCTTGTCGCTGGAACTGGAAAATGTGCTGTTTGTTGAAACCACTGTGGTCTGAATTGCCCGCCTGAGCGCACTATCAGGCGAACCATTTGTTTCAGGGAAGCACGCTCCACCATGGCCAAGAAACCCGTTACCTCCCGCTCAGGTCGATTCTTCAAACTGGCCGGCATGACCGCCTCCGTCGCGGGCCAATACGCCGGCCAGAAAGCCCGGAGCATGTTCCGCTCGGTCGATGATGAAAGCGCCAAAAGTGAAAGCTACACCCGCATGGCCGGCCAGATTGCCGACACTCTCGGCGAGCTCAAAGGTGCGGTGATGAAGGTGGGGCAAATTGCCTCCCAGACTCAGGACTTCCTACCCAAGGAATTTTCCGAGGCGCTGGAAAAGCTCCAGAAAGAAGCCCCGCCGATGCCCTTCGACATCATTCTGGAACAGGTCGAGCAGGAGCTCGGAAAACCGGTCAGTGAACTCTACGAATACCTGCAGGAAACTCCCTACGCGTCCGCATCCATCGGTCAGGTTCACCGCGCACGGCTGCACGACGGTACCGACGTGATCGTGAAAGTTCAGTACCCGGGTGTTGATGAATCCTGTGATTCAGACCTCAAACAACTGCGCCTGGCCCTGAAACTCGGCGGCCTGCTGAAGATGCCAAAGGAAACGGTCGACCAGCTGTTCGGGGAAATACGGGTGCGTCTGAAGGAAGAGCTGGACTACGAGAACGAAGCCCGGAACCTGAAGATCTTTCAGGAGTTCCACAAGGATCAGCCCTGGGTCATCATCCCTGAAGTGGTGGATAGTCACTCGACCCGCCGGGTTCTGACCCTCGAGCTGGTTGAGGGCGACCACGTCAGCAAGGTCACGCCGGATCGCTACAGCCAGGACACCCTGAACCTCATCGGCCACCGCATTTTCACCATCATGGCGGACCAGCTGTTTCGGTTTCAGTGCATTCATGGCGACCCCCACGCCGGTAATTTCGCCTACCGCCCCGATGGCACCATTGTCATGTATGACTTTGGCTGCGTGAAAAAGTTAAAACCGGAGATTGTGCAGGCCTACCAGAACGCCCTCATCGCTGCGCTGAATGAGGACTACCAGGCCCTGGACAAGTACCTGATTGATCTGGGTGCGCGCGTTGACAACCAACCCGCGGTTGATGAGGCTTACTACGCCATGTGGCGGGACATTCTGATCATTCCGTTTGTGGATAATGAGCCGTATGATTTTGCCGAGGCCGACATCCACAAACACGTAGCGTCTAAAACCAGCACGGTTTTCAAGTACCTGGACTACTTCAAGCCCCCGGTGGAGAGCATTTTCATTGACCGGATGATTGCTGGGCACTACTGGATGCTGAAGCGGCTGGGCGTTCAGGCAGCCTTTCGTTCAGAGCTGCAAAAATACCTGAGTGAAACGCCGGGTAGCCATGCCCGGCCCGACGTTTCTGGTTGAACGGGCCTGTCACGGTTTCTGTTTTAGCAGATCCCGGATCTCCATCAACAGTTGTTCCTGGGCAGACGGCGCCGGGGGAGCCGCCGGGGTTTCGGCTTCCTTCTTGCGCATGCTGTTCAGGGCTTTCACCGCCATGAACACCGCAAACGCGACAATGACAAAATCAAATACCGCTTGAAGAAACATACCGTACCGCAAGGTAACGGCTTCGACACCCTCTTCGGCAGCTTTAAGCGTTACCATCAGGTTGGAGAAATCGACTCCGCCAATCAACATGCCAATTGGCGGCATCAGAACGTCCGCCACGAAAGACGATACGATTTTGCCGAATGCCACGCCGATGATGATGCCCACTGCCATATCGACGACATTGCCCTTGACCGCAAACTCCTTGAACTCTTTCAACATACTCATGCGTGTAACTCCTTGAATGCCAGACTCTGTTAGCCCCACAAACAACGAAGGCGCGACAGTAATGACGCACTTTGAGTGTAGCTTATGAATCGAAAAAGAATTCAAGAAGATGAGGAGGAAGCGGAGTGAGTGACTGTTTCGAATAGCGTCGCACCAATCGTCGGTATCAACCCAGTGTTTTAACCCACTCAGCGACGCCTTCGCTGGCCCCTTTTCGGATGACTCTGGCCCGGGACACCGAGGCCGGTTCCCCAGGATCAATAACCGTGATGGGGACATCAATGTCGACTTCATAGACCAGTCCGGCGGCCGGGTAGACCTGCAGTGATGTGCCTACGATCAGCAGCCGATCAGCAGTGCGAACCACTTCCGAGGCCGCATCCAGCATGGGCACTTCCTCTCCGAACCAGACAATATGAGGGCGCAGCTGGGCGCCCCGATCGCAGGTGTCGCCGGGGTGAATGTCGCGATAACCGATATCGTAAATCAGGTCAGGATAGGCAGAGCTTCTGGCTTTGGTG
>DATGQY010000141.1:0-3102 GCA_035303925.1 Marinobacter sp.
CTTCAAATGCCTGAAACCATCACCGTGCGAGACACCATGAACCGATTCAATAAACTGACCTCCGCGCTGCTGTTGGCCTGTGCCACCCTGGCAACACCGGTACTGGCGGCTGATCACGGCGACAGCCACAGCTATGTCCAGATCGACAACCCCTGGAGCCGGCCAACACCGCCGGGCACGCCCATGGGTGTGGGGTATCTGGCCATCACCAATAATGGTGATCAGGACATCACCCTGGTTGCGGCACAAAGCCCGAGAGCCGGCCATGTCTCCATCCACGAAACCTCCATGCACGAAGGCGTAATGCGCATGCAGCCGGTGAAGGGTGGCCTGGCCATTCCGGCCGGCGAAACCGTGGAACTGAAACCCCGCAGTTATCACCTGATGCTGGAGCAGTTACCCCAGCCCCTGGTTGAAGGCGAGAAAATTCCGGTGCAGCTGGACTTCGACGGTGCGGACGACATGGATATTGAGCTGGTGGTTCAGCCGCTGGATGGCACGCCTGTGGACCACTCGAAGATGGATCATTCCAAAATGAAACACTGAGGCGGCTCAGATCCTGGTCCGGAGCCGCTCAGCGTTTGATACAGACAAAAAGGGCGTTTCCGGACTCGCCGTCCCAGGGTGCGATACGCTCGTAATCGTGCTCAAAAATGTGCACCTCAAACAGCGGCTCCAGCAATTTTTCTAACTCGAGAAAACTCAGCGCCACCATGGGGTGTTCATCCTGCCAGGATTGGCTGACCCCCTGCGTGATTTTGTCGATGCTGAGTCGCAGTGACTGCTGCTCACCCTGTCCGCTGTATTGCCAGCCGGAACGGAAAGTAAACTCGCTGTCATCGTGCCGGGCCGTGTGGCTGACAAACAGATTGTTGTTGATCCGGGTTTTGTCCACGGCGTTAAAGCAGAATACACCCTCTTCAGCCAGCGCATCGTGGGCACTGAGGATGCATCCCTTGAGACTTTCGATACTCGCGCTGTAGTGAATCGAATAGAGAAAGCAGGTGATCAGATCAAGGGGTTGATCTACCTGAAACGCACACATATCCCCCAGGCTGAACAGGGCTTCGGGGCAGCGTTTTTCTGCCACATCCAGCATGGGCTGATTGATGTCCAGGCCCTGGCATTGATAACCGTAATCGATGAAGTGGCGAAGGTGGGGGCCGGTTCCACAGGCCAGGTCCAGATGCTGCGTACCACCGTTGCCAAACAGCTGATGCAGGCGCCGAACGCCGTGACTCTGTGCAGGGTAATCGATATCGGCACACATCAGATCGTAGTAGCCCGACAGGTCGGTGTACAAAGCGTTGGTGGGCATGGCAGTCTCCGGAGGTTCACTGGATCACCTCGGGCGTTCAGCAGCTGCAAAAAGACGTAAAAAGATACGAATAGCAGCGGACGGGCGTTCTGAGGGCGGAGTATAGTACAGCAATCGAGCATTCCTGCCATGACCTTGACGTGAAGACGGAGTCGACCTTGCACATTCTTGTTACCGGTGGAGCGGGCTTTATCGGCTCCCATATTGCGGAATATCACCTTGCCAGGGGCGACAAGGTGCATGTGGTGGATAACCTCAGTACCGGCGCCCGGTCCAACATCGAACCTTTTCTCGACAACCCCCGGTTTCATTTTAACGAAGCTGACATCGTCACCTGGGACGGCCTGGAAAAAGCCGTGGCCTGGGCTGATCGCATCTATCACATGGCGGCAGTAGTGGGTGTGTATCGGGTGTTGAGCGAACCGGTAAACACCATGGCCACGAACATTGCCGGCACCGAACGGGTGTTGCGTGCGGTGGACCGGGGCAGCTGGTCACCTCAGGTGATTCTGGCCTCAAGTTCCGAAGTGTACGGCCCCCATACCGAGCCAACGCTCAGCGAAACGGATTCCCTGATCATCCAGTCTGGTGCTCCGCTGCGCTGGAATTATGCCATCAGCAAGCTGGCGGATGAGGGCTTCGGCCTGGCCTATGCCCGGGAGCACAATATTCCGGTCATCATTGCCCGTTTCTTCAATACCGTTGGGCCGCGCCAAACTGGTCGGTACGGCATGGTAGTGCCCCGGTTTGTTCAGCGAGCCGTGGCCAACGAGCCGATTACCGTATTCGGTGACGGCGAGCAATCCCGCTCTTTCTGCGATGTACGGGATACCGTCGCGATACTCGATCGCCTGGCCTCCATGCCGGACCTGGCCAGTGGTGAAATCGTCAACGTCGGCAGTGCGCGCGAAATCAGTATCAACGACCTGGCCCGACTGGTTATCGACTGTGCCCAAAGCCAGTCTTCAATTGAACACATTCCCTATAAAGAAGCCTACGGCTCTGAATTTGAAGATATCCGCCATCGTCGGCCCAACCTCAGCAAACTGCATCAGCTGACCGGCTACGAGCACAGTTGGAATCTGGAGGCTACTCTGAAAGATCTGATACACCGGGCTCGGCAACCACGTTCAGGAACGGAGCAGTAACATGGCCACAACGCCTTATTTTGTCATTGGCCCCAGCACTCTGGTTTCGTTTATCGGGCTGCTGCGCGGGCCGGACAAAACCCCGCCCGAGTCGGCCGAGGACCCCAGCGAAGCCCTTGTGGATGTGGTCATTCCGGCGCTGAACGAGGAGCAGAATATTCTGCTGGCCCTTGGTTCTATTGCGCGTCAGACCTTGCGGCCCCGCAAGGTCATCCTGGTGGATGACGGCAGCAGCGACAAAACCGCCGACTATGCCCAGGCCTTCGGTGAAGAGCTGGGCTTGAACCTCCAGGTGATCCGCCGCCGGGCTCCTATCGGAAAAACCCCGACGCTCAAACGGGAATCCCGGGAGCTGGACGCCGACGTGGAGGTGATTCTGGACGGTGATACCTTTCTGGAATCCGAGAACTACATCGAACGGCTGGTAGAAGAACTGTACAAAGCGCCGGGCATTGCCTCCGCTTGCGGCATTGTTCAGCCAGCCCGGGTGAAGGACCGGAAAGCCGCCTGCGAGACAGCGCCCCTGAAAGAGTTTCTGGCGACCCATCAGGACTTCGCGCCTCGCGAGCAAAGTCTGAGGGAGCGTTTCAATCGCTCTATTACCAACTTTTACCGGGGCATCCTGTATACCTTCCT
>DATGQY010000142.1:0-7449 GCA_035303925.1 Marinobacter sp.
CGCTACCTTGTCAACCGTTTATTTTTCGCTGTTTCCGACTCCGAAAACTGCCGAAAAACTCACCGGCTTACTGCTTGTTCGAGGCGCGCATTCTACACTGAACCGCCACCTTGTCAACCGCTTTTTTGAAGAATCTTGAAAACGTTTTCTTCAAATCTTTCAAGCGGTTATCGCTTAAGTTCCGACCGGTTTAAGTGGCCTGCCCCTCAAGCGAGATGCGCATTCTACAGACCTTAGCGGAGGTGTCAACGATCAATCCGGAAAAATTTCCGATTGACCTCCTCCACACTGAAATCAGTCGACAATCACCACCCTGGCTATCTTCTTTTTACCCGCCTGGATCACGCAGTCATCACCCTTAACAAGCTTGCGGTCACCCTCAAACTGAACACCATCAATATACACAGCACCACGGCCGAGCACGTCACGCGCTGCCGCGCCGTTTTTGACCAGACCGGCAAGACGGAGGACTGCCGCCATGGGTATGTCAGACTGACCCTCCAATGAAACCTCTACCATGGGCACATTCTCCGGAATCTCACCCAGGGCAACACGATTCCCGGCGGACTTATGCGCGGTCTTCGCCGCCTCTTCATTGTGGAACCGGGCAATCAACTCCTCCGCAAGGATCTTCTTGTAGTCCTGGGGATTTGCGCCACCTTTAACGGCTACACGATAGTCATCTATCTCTGCCATCGGCTTGAAGCTAAGCAATTCAAAGTAACGCCATAACAACTCGTCTGGCATCGATAGCAGCTTGGTGTACATCTCGCCCGGAGCATCATTAACACCCACATAGTTACCCAGAGACTTCGACATCTTCTGAACACCATCCAGCCCCTCGAGGATCGGCACAGTGAGGATAGCCTGCGGCTTTTGGCCATACTGCTTCTGAAGTATCCGACCCATCAGCAGATTGAACTTCTGATCCGTACCACCAAGCTCAATGTCCGCCTCCAGCGCTACAGAGTCATAACCCTGCACAAGCGGATAGAGAAACTCATGGATGGCGATCGACTGCTCAGACCGGAACCGTTTGGTGAAATCATCCCGCTCCAACATTCGGGCGACCGTGTACTGGCCCGCCAGCTTGATCATGTCGGCAGCCGACATCTTCCCCATCCATTCGGAATTGAAGACGACCCGGGTTTTGGCGGGATCAAGTATCTTGAAGACCTGCTCTTTATAGGAGACCGCGTTCTGGCGAACCTGCTCTTCAGTGAGCGGTGGACGGGTAGCACTTTTACCGGTCGGATCACCAATCATTCCGGTGAAGTCACCGATAAGAAAGATCACCTCGTGCCCGAGATCCTGGAACTGGCGCAGCTTATTGATGAGTACAGTGTGACCAAGATGAAGATCTGGCGCGGTTGGATCAAACCCGGCCTTCACTCGCAGCGGGCGCTCCTCTTTCAGCTTTGCGATGAGATCGTCTTCCGGAATCAGTTCGTCAATTCCGCGCTTGATAATGGCCAACGCTTCATCTAATGATGCCATGAACCCTTTGTCTCCAGTTTTAACTGCAAAACGGGCGCAGCCAGTTACACAGTTCTACAAAAGAAATCTGCGATTTACAGGCGCCCTTGGTAAAGTGTGCGTGATTAGTTTTTGACCAACCTGCGCATAACAGGGCCGGCATTATAGCAGTGGTGACGTATTTTGTACGCCCGCCAGCAACCGCAACCGTAATGTTGAGCACTGTCCTGTTTCTTCTATATGCGTTAATCTGTTGGTCTATACTTGATCAGGCGCTTTAATTAGCGGACACAAATACTTGGAATACCGGTCAAAATGGGTGAGCAGAGTGCTTAAAACTTTCCCCAAATCACATATCACGCTGGCCGCAGCGGCGACTGTCGTCGTAACGGCGGCAGCGCTTATGAGCCCCAGCGCGGACGTTGAAGCCAAACGCATGTCGTACACGGTCGACCTCGAACAAGGAACCGTGTCGAGCGCGCCCGGGCAACCAGTTGCCGCCGAGGCAGTCACTGGTCCTGTTGCCAGCGCAATGCCGTCAGAAAACAGTTTGCCCGGCGAGACATCCGTCGCGAGTGCGGAGCCCGAGATTGCTCCTGACCCCGAAATCCAGTGGCAGGAATTCAACATTAAATCGGGCGACACCTTGTCGTCACTGTTCAAAAAAGCCGGCTTTAATGATGGCATCATGCTGTCGGTCATTCACGGCGACGGCGAAGCAGGCAAGCTACAGCGGCTGTATGCCGGCGAAGACATCCGGTTCGGCCTCGACCAAGAAGGCGAGCTGGTAGCGGTTGAGTTGCAGCGCAGCCTTCTCGAGTCCCTTAAGATTGAAAAAACCGAATCCGGATTCAGCGGGCAAACGGAAGTACGTGAACCTGAGATCCGCCCGGCCTTTGCGGCCGGCGTTATTGATGGCTCCCTGTACCTCGCCGCCAGAGATGCCGGACTGAATGACCGACTGACCATGGAACTGGCAGGCATTTTTGGGTGGGATATCGACTTCGTCTACGACGTTCGCAAAGGCGATCGCTTCGAGGTCGTTTACGAAGAACTGTACATCGATGGCGAGATGTTCAACACCGGTCGCATTCTGTCGGCGAAATTCGTCAATCAGGGCAAAGACAACCTTGCCCTGCTGTACACTGACTCAAATGGTGAAAGTGACTACTACTCGCCCGAAGGGCAAAGTATGCGCAAGGCGTTTCTTCGCGTACCCATTAACGCTCGGGTTTCTTCTCCCTTTAACCTTCAACGCCGGCACCCGGTACTTGACGTGGTTCGTCCTCATCAAGGCACCGATTACGCGGCACCTCCGGGCACTCCGATCAAAGCTGCGGGCAATGGTCGAGTAAAATTTGCCGGCTGGAAAGGCGGTTACGGGCGCACCGTAGTGCTGCAGCATGGCGATAACATAACCACCCTCTACGCACACATGCTCCGTCTCGGTAAGGGCATCAAGAACGGCACTCGGGTCAAGCAGGGCGAAACCATTGGATACGTCGGCTCGTCTGGCATGGTTACTGGCCCGCACCTGCACTACGAGTTCCGGGTGAATGGTGTGGCCAAGAACTCACGCACAATAAAGCTTCCGGAGGCCCAGCCAATCCCGAACTCCGAGGTTGCGCGTTTCAAGCAATTCACCGATCAGAGGCTGGCCCAGTTCAATGTTTTCCGCGAGAGCAGCCGGCACCTGGCACTCGCCTCGGATAACTGAGCATGAGCTACTGGCTTGGCCTGATGTCAGGCACCAGCATGGACGCGGTTGACGCCGTGCTGGTGTCTTTCAAAGAACAAAGCCTGAGCATACACGCCACTCACTCCCTCACCTATCCTGACGATCTACGGCATCGTCTGCTGATGGCCACCCGGAACCAGGCCGATCCAGACGAACTTGGCGAATTGGATACCCTGGCAGGCCAGCACTTTGCACGCACTGCCTGCGAACTGATTGACCGCGTCGGAATCCCCTCCAAAGACATTCAAGGCATTGGCAGCCATGGCCAGACTCTACGCCACCAGCCAGCAGGGGCGGCTCCCTTTTCCATGCAAATTGGCTCTGCTGCGTTTATAGCGGAGGCAACCGGGGTGACCACGGTTTCAGATTTCAGAAGCCGGGACATCGCCGCCGGAGGCCAGGGTGCGCCATTGGTCCCGGCATTTCACAAATGGTTGTTTCAATCCAAAGAGCAGGACCGCTGTATTCTGAACCTGGGCGGTATTGCCAACATCACCTGGCTGCCGGCCGGCAGCCGGAAGCCGATTGTTGGCTTTGATACCGGGCCCGCCAACGCTCTGCTGGATGCCTGGTGCTTTGACCAGACTGGCCGACACTTCGACGAGCACGGTCACTTGGCCAGCGAAGGCGCCACCAATACAGATCTCCTGGCCAGCATGCTGTCGGACGCATACTTCACGAAAGCAGCACCCAAGAGCACCGGGAAAGAACGCTTCAATATTGACTGGATTCGCACACACCTGCAGCGCTTTCCGAACCTGCCACCTGAAGACGTTCAGCGAACACTTCTGCAGCTGACCGTCACGACGATTCTTCAGCAGCTCCCTCAAGAATCTGCCGATATGACCGTTTATGCCTGCGGTGGAGGAACCTTTAATCCGTTAATGATGAACGCATTGAGATTGGGACTGGGCTCGGTAGCCTTGACCACCACCGCAGACCTGGGGCTGGACCCGCAGTGGGTTGAGCCGGTCGCATTTGCCTGGCTCGCCCGACAGACTCTGCAAGGCCTGCCGGGGAATGTACCGGAAGTAACAGGCGCTTCGGGGGAAAGAATACTCGGGGCGATCTACCCCGCCTGAGCTCAGATCGAGAAGGAGCTGCCGCACCCGCAGGTCGAGCTGGCATTGGGGTTCTGAACCACAAACTGAGAACCTTGCAGCCCTTCCTGGTATTCAATGGTAGCACCCACCAGATACTGGTAACTCATTGAATCTACCAGCAGTTTGACACCATCGCGCTCAATAACCGTGTCATCCTCTTCCTGATTTTCGTCGAACGAAAACCCGTACTGGAATCCAGAGCACCCACCACCTGTCACGAAAACACGCAGTTTGAGTTCGGAATTCTCTTCTTCCTCGATCAGCTCGCGTACCTTGGCAACGGCACTGTCACTGAAAAACAGCGGGGTGGCCATTTGTTGCTGAACTACACTCAAGATTGCCTCCGGTACTGTAGGATACGCTCGGAATTATGGTATTCCCCAGTAAAACAGTCAACTATTCGGACTTTCCCTCATCTCCGGCGTCAAAATCAACGGACGCGCTTGCCTCATGGGAAAGCAATGCGCTTGTCTCTTTCTGGCGGATCAGACTGCCGTTCACCGAAGCCCCCATGGCCATTTCAATCAGTTGATAATACACACTTCCGTTAATGCTGGCCTTTGCTGCAAGTTCAAGGTGAGAAGACGAACGCACATCACCGTTAACCGTGCCATTGATTATAATGTGCGGAGCCATCACGTCTCCGGTGATCTCGCCAACCTCGGACAATCGAACCACGGCATCACTGCCTTCTTCAGCAATCACCCGACCTTTGATCTTGCCATCTACGTGCAAGCCTCCGGAAAACCGCACATCGCCCTCAATTGTGGTGCGCGCCGAAATCAACGTATCGAAATGGCCAGACGCGCGGCGTGGCTTCTGTTTTTTTCTACCCAACATGTCAATTCTCCGTTAATTGTTGCCAATCGAAGGTCCGCTCTGCCTGCGACGCCTTCTGACCCTCCGCCTGGGCTACTACCTGAATCTCCAGGGGCTCAAACTTATCAGGCAAGCTGAGGCTGCCTTCTATATCCTGAAAATACCGAAACCGGAACTTGATCCCGAGGTCCTCGATGTCTTCTGACAGATCCCTCAGGGCAATAACTTCCTTCTCACCACCCAACGTGCCGATCACGTTAACAGCCACAAGCCCCGCAACGTAACGGTTATTGTTACCAACCTGGGTTAGCACCATTTTGAAACCAAAAGTGCCGTTCTTGCGCGCGGGGACCAGTGTGAAACTGTCGACCTGCAATCCTTTGCTGGTTTCAGACGGGGCCATAATGTTGCGATAGAACGTCAGGTCCGCCTCCAGTTCGGAAATCCGGGTTTCAAGGTCTACGATGGCGTTTCTCGCTTCCCGAAGGGCCTGTTCATCAATTGCCCTACCCCGATCAAGATTGACCAGATTCTGGCGAGCCTTACGGTATTGTTCTCGCAGGTCGTCCACCTCTTGTACCAACTGGTCGTTGGACTCTTCCGCGGATGAAAACCGGAAGCCTCCCTGGGCCATGCCGGCCAGATATCCGGCGACAGCGGCTACCAAAGTAAAGGTAAGCAGAATCACCGTCCGGCGCAGGCGATAGCCCGGCCGGTGCCGAATGACAACATACTCCTCCGCGGGCTTACGCGTGTCACTCACAGGCAAGCCTCAGGGCAGCAACGCCGGAGCGTTCAGCCCCAGAGTCTCATCCAGACCGAACATGACATTCATGTTCTGAACCGCCTGGCCGGCTGCGCCTTTCACCAGGTTATCGATGACCGATGTGATGATCACAATATTGCTTTGCTCCTGGCGATGCAGTGCCATGCGACAATGGTTAGCGCCACGCACACTCCGGGTCTCCGGATGGCTGCCAAACGGCATAACGTCCACGAACGGTTCGTCCCGGTACCGCTCTTCATAGAGCGACTGCAGCCGGTCAAAATCTGCCTCGTCAGAAAGCTCTGCATAAAGCGTCGCCTCAATACCACGAATCATCGGCACCAGATGGGGGACAAAGGTGACACCAACACTTGAGCCTGCAGCCCTGGTCAGACCCTGGCGAATCTCCGGCAAATGACGATGGCCTGAAGCACCATAGGCTTTGAAACTCTCTCCGATTTCACCGTGCAACATGCCGATGCTGCCCTGGCGACCTGCACCACTGGCACCGGATTTGGCGTCGGCGATCAGTCGCGATACATCCACCAGGCTATTCTCAAGCAAGGGCAAGAAGCCCAACTGGACGGCGGTCGGGTAACAACCCGGATTGGCCACCAACTGCGCCTTCCGAATCTCATCGCGGGCCACTTCCGGCAAACCATAGACGGCTTTTTCGGCCCACTCAGGGCTCTCGTGGGCCATTCCGTACCATTTCGCCCAGACATCAAGATCCTTGAGCCGGAAATCAGCAGAGAGGTCCACCACTCGCACGCCGGCGGCCATCAGTTCAGGCACCATACGCGCAGCCACACCATGTGGCGTCGCAAAAAAGACCAGATCGCACTGAGCCAGTATGGCCGGATCGGGTTCTGAAAAGGCGAGGTCGAAATGCCCGCGCAAATTGGGGTACATATCGGCAACCGGCATACCGGCTTCTGAACGGGAGGTGATGCACTTCACCTCGACTTCCGGGTGAACCGCCAGAATCCTGAGCAGCTCCACACCCGTGTACCCGGTGCCACCAACGATGCCTATTTTAATCACTCTGTTCTCCAACGTGTTCTGGTCAGAATTCAGCGGTAGTCTAACATGATAAACCAAGGACTTATTGCAGCGAGCAGGCCCAAGGTTACAATGTTGACCGAAACTCTATGAATGTACCGCTCGACCAACCGGAACCCGGCGCATATGCGTAACATCAGGCAACAGATTACGAAAAACCTGATCCCCGTTTTCCGGCGCAAACTCTCCGGTGTCGATGCCCTTCCCCAGTTGGCGGTGCTCGGACTGCTGTCCGGCATTCTGACCGGCGTTGTTATCCTCTTGTTCCGGTTTGCCATTGAGTGGCCGCTCGAACACTTTTTGCCAGGTGTCGGTTCCGAAAATTTCGAACAACTGGACATTATCACCCGAGGCCTTCTGCCACTGGCGGGGGCTCTGGGGCTGGGCCTGCTTCTGCATCGGCTTGCTATTCACGACCGCAAAGTCGGCATCGTGCATATCATGGAACGGCTGAACTACCACCAGGGCTACATTTCATTCAAAAG
>DATGQY010000143.1:0-12691 GCA_035303925.1 Marinobacter sp.
ATCGACACCATCAAGGTTCGGTGTGGCGCCAGTGTTGGTGCTATCTATCATCATTTCGGAAACAAAGAAGGCATTCTGAGCGCCCTATTCTTCTGTGCGCAGGATAATCAACGAGCGAAACTGACATCTGCTCTGGAGACGGCGAAAACACTGAAAGAAGCTGTCCACGTTATCGTTAAAAGTTATGTGGACTGGGTAACGAGTTACCCGGAGTGGGCTCGTTTCCTTTTTCAGGCACGATCCGCTGTGGCTAAAGGGCCACATCAGCAGCAACTCAGAGAGCGCAATATTGAAAACTACCGTGAGCTGAGGGAGGTGTTATTCAGGCTGGATTCCGGCGCGAATGAGATTATTCAATGCCAGGAATTGCTTCCATCTCTGATCATCGGGCCGGCGGAGAACTTTTGCAGGGCCTGGCTTTCCGGGCGGATCCAGACGTCACCCCTCGAGTATCGGGAACAGTTTGCGGAATCGGCCTGGCGGTCCATTCATAGGTAAGGGCCTGATAATGGCGTTGGAGTCGGGCAGTACCCCGCCCTTATTTACATGCTCAGTAGCCTGCGACCGACGAAAGGCTTAGAATCCTGCCCTGACTATTCTCCGGCCTTTCTGGCCGATGCTTCTCATTACCGTATCAGGATCCGCCGATGTCTGCCCTTGATGCTGCCCTCATTGTCCTGGCCATTCTGGCGTTGCTTGGCGTTATTTTCGAAGAAGCCATCCACGTTAACAAAGCTAAAACCACTTTATTCTTCGGAACACTGAGCTGGATGCTGCTCTTTCTGTTCAGCAGCGGTGATGAGCACACCACAGAGATTGCCGCGGGCTTGTCAGAAAGCATTGCCGAGATTGCCGGCCTCTGGCTGTTCCTGGTGGCGGCGATGACGTTTGTCGCTTACCTGAACAAGAAAGGCATGATTGAGAACATGATCTACCTGATCATGCCCCGCCAGGTTACGGAGCGGCGGCTGCTGTTTCTTACCGGCCTGTTCTGTTTCGTGTTTTCGTCGCTGGCGGACAACATTACGGCGACCCTCGTGTCTTGCTCGCTTATTCTGTCATTAAACCTTGAGCTTAAGAAACGCCTGCAATTTATTGTTTTGGTTGTATTTGCGGTTAACTCTGGCGGGGTTTCCCTGATCACCGGTGACGTCACAACCCTGATGATCTTCCTGGCGGACAAGGTGGAAATACTCACGCTGCTGACTCTTGCCATTCCTGCATCGATTACCGTGTTTATATTGGCCGTGCTGCTATCCAGAGGGCTGGATGGAACCGTCTCGCTTAAAGGAAGTTCCAACGAAGTACGTAAGGTCGATGCCGTTATTGCTGCTTTGTTTCTGATCACCATCATCGGAACGATTACCGGGAATGCTCTGTTTAGTGTTCCGCCAGTACTTACCTTCCTGTTCGGCTTGTCAATTATGTTCCTGGTGTCCCGCTTCATGAGCGACGACTCCGATCTGGACCCCATTCTGGAATACATCCGGGTTATCGAGTTCGAAACGCTGCTGTTTTTCCTCGGCATTTTGTTGCTGGTGGGCATGCTCAAAGAAATCCATGCGCTGGATTCGCTGGTGGCGATTTACGATGTATTGCCGCCCATGTATGCCAACTACCTGATGGGCATTTTTTCTGCGGTGATCGATAACGTGCCGTTGACGGCTGCCCTGCTTAAAGCAGGCATTGTGATGAGCCCTGCGGAGTGGATGGGGCTGACCTACGCGGTGGGTGTGGGTGGCTCGCTTCTGGTGATTGGTTCGGCGGCGGGTATCGTTGCCATGAGCAAAATCGAAGGGCTGACGTTTGCGGCTTACATGCGCTATGCGCTGCATTTGTTGGCAGCCTATACGCTTGGTTATGGCGGAGTGCTGCTTCTGGGCCAGTTTGTCCATGCCTGATAACGAAAAGCCCGCGGGAAACGGTTTCTCGCGGGCTTGTTCGGTCTGCAGCCTCGGTTCTAGAAGTTGATCTGCATTCCGAGACCAATACCGTCCAACGTAACATCGCTGTCGTCGTAGTAGCGCATGTATTCCAGATTGGCAGACAGGTTTTGAGCGAAGGCGAAGTTCACGCCTGCACCGTAGGAAAAATCTGAGTCGTCATCGGCTAACGAACCCACTTCCACTTCAGTCCGTGTAAAACCAAGCACGGCATAGGGTGTTACCGGGCTTTCATTGACCATGTTGAAGGTTGCATAGCCACCAAAGAAGTTATCCAGGCTAACATCAGCGCTACCAATCCGGTCATCGTCGACACCAAAGCCCGCCCGGGCTTCAACACCGAAGTACTCGGTGGCCATGACGCCGACCTTACCGGACAGTGTGCCGACATCAGCATCCGCAATGCCATCAAAATCGGCGTTCATGAAAGTGTAATTCACGCCCGCATACAAGCCGCCGACACCGGATTTGTACATATCCTGAGCAGATGCAGTGCTGGCCATGGCAATCCCGGCGGTAGCGATCGAGGCCATCAGAAGGCTTTTCTTGGTATTCATAGCGGTTCTCCTAGACGTAAATGGAGCGGTTATCGGCTCCTGTTACCAACTTGCAGCAAGTGAACGTGCTTTGCCATAGCCAGGTTCCGAATTTACCCGGTATTTACACCAATTTAATTTCCCGGTAATCCTGCCGGAAGCGCCCTGTTTCCTTGCGGAAGCAGGACCTCAGGGGTATCCTTCGCCCTCTCACTGTCAGCTGGCTTGGGCGCACCTTGAGAAATCTTATTCCTGTCATCTTTATTGTCAGCGTTATGTTTATACTTCTCAGTGTATTCATGACGTTACCGGTCCTGCTTCTTTCCGCAACGCCATCCGGTGCACCTAATGCCATGGCCTTTGCTGAGTCTGCTGCCATTGTTTGTGCGCTCGGGCTTCTAGGCGTTCTGGCAACCCGGGGCAAAGCGCAAGACCTCAAACCCCGTTACATGTTTGTACTGACGGTTTCCAGCTGGTTCATTATCGCAGTGCTCTCTTCCCTGCCCTTCTATCTCAGCGATAACGACATATCCATCGCCGATGCCATTTTTGAAGGCACGTCGGGTATTACCACTACCGGTGCCACGGTGTTAAGTGGTCTTGATGATTTCGATAAGGATTTGTTGCTGTGGCGCTCTATTCTTCAGTGGCTGGGCGGTATCGGTATTATCGGCATGTTCGTTGCGGTTTTGCCGTTTCTGCGAGTCGGTGGCATGCGTCTTTTTGCGACCGAATCGTCGGAGTGGACCGATAAAGCCCTGCCAAGAATGAAAACGCTCAGTCGCGGGCTGTTGCTGGTGTACCTGGTATTTTCCGTGATTGCAGTGGTGACTTACTGGCTATCCGGGATGTCCCTGTTTGATGCGTTCAATCACGGCCTGACCAGTATCGCCACAGGTGGTTTTTCTACATCAGACCTGTCCATGGGCAAGTTCAGCGATGTCATACTGCTGGAGGCGTCATTTTTCATGATGCTTGGCAGCCTGCCGTTTTTCCTGTTTGTTCGGGAGATGCATGGTCAGCGAGGCGCCCTGTTCAGAGACCAACAAGTGCGTTTGTTTCTGTTGATCTTGCTGATCGTGCCTGCCCTGCTCACGCTGTACCGTTGGTGGGTGTCACCTGTGGCTTTTGATCCGGCACACAGCTATATCTCCGTGTTGTTCAATGTCACCTCCGTCATCAGTACCTCGGGCTATGCGTCTGAAGATTATTCTGCGTGGGGGCCTCTGGCTTTTGTAGTGTTCTTCTTCCTGATGTTTGTCGGTGGCTGTTCCGGCTCTACCGCCGGCGGCATGAAGATCTTCCGGTTTCAGCTTTCTCTCATCATCCTGAGGGAGCAGTTGATGCGGTTGCTTCACCCAAGGGCGGTGTTCACGCGGAATTACAACGGCCGCGCCGTCAGCGATGACATCATCTCGTCGATGATCGCCTATACCTTTATCTTCCTGTTGTGTCTGCTGATCATCACGGTACTGCTGGCCTCTTTACAACTGGATTTCGTGACCTCGTTATCAGGTGCTTTGACGGCACTGACTAACGTGGGGCCGGGCCTCGGCGACATTATCGGCCCCGCGGGTAATTTTGGGCCTTTACCCGATGCTGCCAAATGGATTCTTTCGGTCGGTATGTTGATGGGGCGGCTGGAAATCCTGAGCGTGGTAATCGTGCTTTCACCTGCGTTCTGGCGTGGGTGATCAGCGGTACCAGAGGATGTGGTCGTCTTCCAGCGGCAGGTTAAGGCGAGGCTCCCTTACCCGGATTCTTGGCGTGAAATGCGCTTCCGGGCGGCCGTCTACCCGTGCTTCGAACTGATACGTGTCGTCTGCACCTGCCAGTTTATGCCGTAACGCCATTGGTTGAACGATCCGGGGGCCTAGTTCCGATGCTTCCGCGACCAGTTCAACGGCTACTTGCTCCAGGCTGAGTCCATCCAGATAGACATCCAGAACGAACAAACGCTCACCCTCAACCTCGTCACTGTGAATCTGCCCGAACCTCAGTTTTGGCCAATGCCGACTGACGTTGCCGAGAATGTCTACCAGGTGCCCGGCCTTCTCGCCGCTGCGCTGCGCACCGGCCGCGACCATCGGTAAATAGAACTTGTTGGTGTATTCCCTCACCATCCGGTTTGCTGAATACCGAGCTGTGAGTTGATTCATGCTGGCCCGAATACGCTGCAGCCAGGCGGTCGGCAGGCCTTCAGAGTCGCGTTGATAGAATTCCGGGATGACCTGGTTCTCCAGTCGTTCGTAGAGCTCTTCGGCATCCGCTTCATCGTGTTGTTCGGTCTGGCTCAATTCCGCAAAGGTTGCGCCAGGGCGAATGGCCCAGCCGACATCGGGAGTCCAGGCTTCCGCCCACCAGCCATCGTACTGCGAAAGATTCAGGCCGCCATTGACGAGCACCTTCATTCCACTGGTGCCACAAGCCTCCCAAGGGTGTCGGGGGGTGTTCAACCAGACATCTACACCCTGAATCAGCTGGTTTGCCACCGCGAGGTCATAGTCCTCAATAAAGACCACTTTGCCTTCAATCTCCGACAACTTTGAGAATGATTTCCACCGTTTGATGAGGGCTTTGCCCTGATGATCATGGGGATGAGCTTTGCCCGCCAGAACAATCTGCACGGGGTGGTCCCGGTTGGTCAGAAGTTCAATGAGTTTTTGTGGGTTGCTCAGTAATAGGTCCGGGCGTTTGTAGTCCGTAAAGCGACGAGCGAAGCCGAGCGTTAAGGTTTCCGAATCGAGTAAAAGCCCACAAGCCGCATCCGGATTACTGCCGTAGTTGTGTTCGCAATGTTGGTTGTGCAGGCGTTTGCGAAGATAACTGATCATCCGTCGGCGCTGGGCTCTTCGCATTTTCCAGATATCAATATCCAGAGTTTCTTTCAGCGGGCAAGATTCATCCATCGGCTGCCGCCACCGGTTCTGGCCGCATGCGGCGGTCCATAAACTATCGGACTCCGGAGAGTCCCAGCTTGGCGTGTGTATGCCATTAGTAACGTAGTCTGCTGGTATATCGGCGGTGGGCCAACGGGGAAACCAGGGCTGAAATATGGTCTGGGTTACTTGCTGGTGGACTTTGCTGACTCCGTTAAAACGCCCACTCATTCCCAGCGACAGTCCTGCCATGTTCAGGTGATCTTTGCCAGTGTTGGCAATATCCAGCAACCGGGGCAAATTGTTGTCGTTCTCACATAACCACGGGGTCAGGTACAGCTCTGCCAGATTTGACGGAAACCGGTCAAAGCCCGCCGCTACCGATGTATGTGTAGTGAACAGATTGGTGGCTCGGGTTGCCATGCGCGCCGTGCTGAAATCTGTGCCGTTGGTGCGTTGCCACTGGTGCGCCCTCTCAACCAGTGCCAGCGCACTGTGGCCCTCATTGATGTGGCACAAAGAGGGTGTCCGGTTCATCAGCTCGAGCAGGCGCCAGCCACCGATGCCCAGAACCATTTCCTGCTGCAGACGCTTTTCCGGGTTACCGCTGTAGAGTTCGCTGGTGATGCCGCGATCGCCGGGTTCGTTGCGTGGGTCGTTGCTGTCCAGTAGCAGCAATTCACAGCGGCCCACCTGTCCCTTCCAGGCCCGAAGCCGTACGTCTCTGCCCGGGAACGGAACAACCACCCTCGCCCATTCGCCGCTGCTGTCCCGCAATGGCGAAAGAGGCAGCATGGTGGGATCGTTGTAAGGGTGAAATTCAATCTGTTCACCCTCGGTATTGAGTGCCTGCCGAAAGTACCCTTGCTGATACAGCAGGCCGACTGCCATCACGGGCACACCGAGATCACTGGCGGCTTTAAGAAAGTCGCCCGCCAGGACACCCAGGCCACCGCTGTAAATAGGCAGGGATTCCGACACCCCGTATTCCATACAAAACCAGGCGACGCCCTCGCCTAATGCGGGCTCACAGGTTTCGGAATACCAGGTGGCTGCCTGTGCGAACGCTTCCTGCCGATGAATCTGTTGCTGATAGATCGCCAGGAAGTCCGGGTCTTCAGAAAGCGCATTAAGGTGCTCGGATGAGGCGCTGTTCAGCACCAACCAGGCATTCTGGGTAGCGTCCCAGGTATCCTCGTCGACCGCTCTCCAAAGCTGGTCACTGCCATGGTGCCAGCTCCACCTGAGGTCCAGCGCCAAGGGGATCAGCCCGGTCAGCTGTGCAGGCAGAGCTCGCATGGTGTAGGCGGCCAATGGCATCGATGGGGTCCGGTCGCTTAATGGGCTGTGTAACCGCCATCAATCACCAGTTCACTGCCGGTGATAAATTTCGACTCATCTGAAGCGAGATAGACAACACCCCAGGCAATATCGTCCGGCTCCCCCATGTGACCAACCGGGTGCAGTGCGGCGGTGGCACTCTTGGCAGCCTCTGGATCCATACCTGTAGTTTTCAGATGGTTTTCGACCATCGGTGTCCAGATAAAGCCGGGATGGATGGAGTTCACCCGAATGCCCTCTTTGGCGTAAATCATCGCATCGGTTTTCGACATTAATCGAACCGCACCCTTTGAGGCATGGTATGGCGGTGCGTCGGGTGCACCCACAAGGCCGTATATGGAAGACAGATTAATAAGGCTGCCGCCCCCGGCCTTCTTCATGTGAGGGATCGAATGCTTGGTGCAGAAGAAGACACCTTTCACGTTCACAGCCTGAACTTTATCCCACTCTTCTTCAGTGACTTCGTGAGTAGGTTTGTTTGCTCCGGAAATGCCGGCATTGTTGACCATAACGTTTAGCTTGCCGAACCGCTCGGCCACTCCGTCAATGGCGGCTTTCACCTGAGCTTCGTCTGACACATCGCAATGCCAGTACCCGACTTTATAACCTTTGCCGGAGAGCTCCTTGGCAAGGGCTTCCCCTTCTGCGTCGAGAAAATCCAGAATTCCCACCGCAGCGCCTTCCTCCAACATCCGCTCAACGGCTGCCCGGCCAATCCCAAGTGCTCCGCCGGTTACCGCTGCTACTTTCCCTTCAAGTCGTGCCATGGTGAAACGTTTCCCTTTGTTCAGGTTTAATGTGTGCGATGCCGTCCGGTCATCGCGGCATCTGAGGCGTGGCCATGCAGCCAGACAATCAGTTCGGAGATAACTCGTGCGTCGTTATCCGCGCCATCAAAGTCGAGACCCAGGCCATCGGATGATCTGCGAACAACGTGGGCGGTCAGGATCTGGTGGCCCTGCTGTTGATCGGGTAGCCGAAACGCCAGTTCAATCGTTTGATTCAGACGGACATTGGTGAACTCTGTGGCAACAAATAGCCCTCGCCTCGACGCATCCTGAATCTTCCCGGTCGCCACCGGCATGCCACGCTTATAAACCAGTATAGGCAACTCTCCTTCGATCCGCTTACTCAATCGGTGTTCCATCGAGCCCCCCTTATTCTTCTACCAGGCACTCCGGATGAGGCAACCATTCCCCACCCTCTCCTTTCTTTATAGCTCGTTAAAAATTTACTGATTTGACTCTGATCAAAATTTAACCAAAGGTGGTTTTAACGTCCATACAGTCTGACCATTTCCCGAATATCCGGAGCGTTGGCAAGTTCCCGATAGTTATCGGGAAGTTGCCATATCCAGTTATTGTCAATAGTCCCCGGGGTGTTGAAACGCGCTTCGGAACCGAAGCTCAGAAAATCCTGCATCGGAACAATCACCAACCGGGACACAGACCCCATCGCGGCTTGAATAACTGGCCATGGCTGGCGCCCCGCATCCCCATCCGATATGCGCAGATAGCGATTTACATGATCCCGGGTTTGCGCATCCAGGCTGTTGTACCAACCCAGGGTCGTGTCGTTGTCATGAGTGCCGGTGTATACCAGGTCGTGCTCTTGATGGTTGTGCAGCAAGTGCGGATTGGTCGGGCTGCCGTCGAAGCCGAACTGCATCACGGTCATACCGGGCAACCGGAAGCGATGACGAAGCTGTTCAACGTCCTCACCGATGATGCCCAGGTTTTCGGCAACCAGTGGGAGGTCGGGCAAGGATTCAAAACAGGCCGAGAGAAAACGGTCACCCGGGCCAGACACCCAGTACCCGTTAGATGCTGACGGCGCCTGGGCGGGTATTTCCCAGAACGCCTGAAGGCCCCTGAAGTGATCGATTCGCAGAAGGTCAAACAGTTCCCGCTGGCTGCTCAATCTGGCAATCCACCACCGGTAGCCATCCGCTGCCATCGCTGTCCAGTCGTACAGCGGGTTTCCCCAATGCTGTCCCTCCGGGGAAAAGTAGTCGGGAGGCACGCCGGCAACCACCGTTGGTTGGCCGTTCCTATCCAGTTTGAACAAATCCGGGTGGGCCCACACGTCAGCGCTGTCGTGGGCCACAAATATGGGAATGTCACCGAATAACAGTACACCTCGGTCTCTGGCATATTGCCGCAGTGCTCGCCACTGGGTCTGGAACAGAAACTGCTCCACTCGGAACCGATTGATCGCATTGTCGTTTCGTCTGGCAAATTCGGCGAGCGCCGAGGAATCCCGCTGACGCAGAGGCGCAGGCCAATCTGGCCAGGAAGCATCCGAAACAGACTCCCGAATTGCCATAAACAGGGCGTAATCGTCCAGCCAGCTGGCATGGTCGGAGACAAACTGGTGCCAGGTGTCCGGGTTAAGCTGAGCGGTCGCCGTGTAATGCCCGTTCAGAAACCGCTCCGCGACCCTGGCCAATAGGCTGCTGTGGGGCTCTCCTAAAGTATCTTGATCGATCAGGCCGGCCCCAACCAGTTCAGCCAGGTCAATCAGTGCCGGATTACCGGCATGTGCAGACAGTGACTGGTAGGGCGAAAAGTCGGGATGGGTAGGGCCGGTTGGTAATGCTTGCCAAACCGTGATGCCGGCTTGCGAGAGGAAGTCCACAAACCGGCGAGCCGATTCACCCAGTTTGCCGGTTGTGCCGGGCAGTGCCGTCGGGTGTAGCAACACCCCGGCCCGACGGCGGGTAAACACTGGAATGGCGGGTAACCGCTCGGTCATGGCTGGTTTCCGGGTTCATGGCCCGGTCGCATGGCCCCGCCGCGCACCGGTGCTCCACCGCCCTGGCTCAGGGGCTGGAACAGGCTCGAAGGTGGCGGGTAACCAATAACCTCATACAGGTTTACAAGGTGCCGCCGATAAAGGTGCTCAAAATCCCTTACCACGGCGGCGGGGTTGTAATCACCGAACCACCAGAACCAGTCTGAGCCCTCACACAGCCCAAGCTGACGACGGGCGTTGGCTTTTTGCTCGGCGGACAAGGTTCCGTTATCCATGGCTTTGTCGTAGTGATGTTTGGCTTCACACAGCAGATCCCATGCACGGTTTTTGTCAGGGTCGCCAATCCAGGTCGAGAAGGTACCGTAGATCCAGCTGCCGGCAACAAGATGGGGCAACCGTTCGGCCGGAATGTTCTCCTGGAGAAGGTCGCTGTAGGTCGTCAGTTTTAACGATGGGTGGTTACCGAGAACCTGATATAGCTCATCCAGAAAATAGAACCCGTTCTCGGGATAGTACTCCCAGGCATTTTCACCATCGAGAATCACCGAAATAACGGCATTACCGTGGTGTCGGGTTTCGGTTGCGATGTTCTCCATGTGGTGCACCAGATCGGCAACCGCATCTTTTGCGTGCCATTCGGCGTAATTGAAACCAATAAGGTCTGAAAGGCCGTCATCCCGGAAGAAAACCCTCAACGAGTCATCGCCAAAGCAGAACGGGCGGTGAATGCCCGGGTCTTTTTTCAAGGCGCCCTGCTCTTTGGCCAGATTAAGACTGTTATGGATCACCGAATCCCCGCTGGCGCTCCACTGAAAGTCATGCTCCTGCAACAGGGTCAGTGTGGCCTGGCTTAACGCTCCCTCAGAGGCCCAACAGCCCGATGGCTGTGTTCCGAAGAAGCGGCAAAACACCCGTTTGCCCTCCTCCAGGTGCCAGGCCGCACGCTCTTTACCACCGGGATAATGGTCGCACCCCGGCAGTGCCATCTCCGGAAGCGCCTCCCGGGCCGAATTCAGGTCAATCAACAAGGGCACAATGGGGTGTGCCCAGGGGCTCATGGCCAATTCAACCTGCCCTTTCTGGGCCAGGTGGCGATAGCGGGGGGCGAGACTGGCCATCTGTTCGGAAATCACATCCAGCAGCGCTCTCCGGTCTTCCAATGTAAATTGATGCCCCTTTTCCTGAAGGCTCTGGATGACCGGATGACTGCGGCGAACCGTTTCACCCATCCAGCCCAGGTGGTACCACACCAGGAGGTCAGCAAGAAATTGCGGAGAGATGTAGCGCTGAATGTCGGGGCGGGTACGGTAGAATCCAGCCAGTTCAGATAGCCTCTGATAGGGCACGAAGCGTTTGATGATGCGCGTCGCATTCGCCCGCAGGCATTTTTCCATCAACTCAAGAAAGCCAGGGGAGCCTGACTCCGGCAAGGTGTCTGCAACCAGCGCCGCCAAAACCGGGTCACCCATCACCGAACCGTTGTGCCGCCATCGTTCAACCTGAACCAGGTATTCTTCGATCTGTTCCAGCAAAACCGGTGCAAAGTTGATCACTGCCCGGGCATCAGGGTGCGCTTCAAGATGCGCCGCCATATCAACATAGTCCTTGATACAGTGCAGATACACCCAGGGAAACAGGAATTCTCCGGTACTCTGGTCCTGATAATCCGGCTGGTGCATGTGCCAGCAGAGCACCACGGGCGTGCGGGAATCAGAGGCCATGGGGATAATCCTGTCCGAGCATTTCGGGAGTAATCAGAACAACCCCCCTGGGTGATACATGAAAGCGCTGTCGATCAGATTCCAGGTCAAAACCGATACGGGTGCCTTCCGGTATCTTGCAGCCGCGGTCTATCACGGCCTTTCGGATGTGACAGTTTCGACCGATATCAACATCCGGAAAGATCACGGAGTCTTCAACGGTTGAGTAAGAGTGCACCCTCACCTGTGAAAACAGCAATGAATGGCGAATCAGTGCACCAGAAACAATGCAGCCGCCCGCAACCATGGAATCTACCGCTGTGCCGCGACGGTTGTCGTCATCAAACACAAACTTCGCTGGCGGCAACTGCTCCTGGTACGTCCAGATGGGCCAGTTGGAGTCGTAAAGGTTCAGTTCAGGGCTGATACCGATCAGCTCAAGGTTGGCCTGCCACAACGAATCGATGGTGCCCACGTCCCGCCAATAGGCAACCTTGTTATTCACCGGGTCCCGGAACGGAAACGCGCATACTTTTAGCCGTTCAATAACGGTTGGAATAATGTCTTTGCCAAAATCGTGGGAAGATGTTCCGTCCAGCTGTTGGTCACGCAGCAACTCATCGAACAATATGCGCGTGCTGAAAACGTAGATGCCCATCGAGGCCAAAGCCTTACCGGGTTGACCGGGCATGGGTTGCGGGTTGTCGGGCTTTTCCTTGAACTCGGTGATTCGCAGTTCCTTGTCGACCGCCATTACGCCAAAAGCCGAGGCTTCTTCGAGAGGCACTTCAATGCAGCCAACGGTGATGTCGGCTTCCTGCTCCACATGGGCCGCCAGCATGGTGCCATAATCCATCTTATAGACATGGTCGCCAGCCAGGATCAGCACATACTCCGGGCCATGACTTTTGATGATATCCAGATTCTGCAGTACCGCATTGGCGGTGCCTTCATACCAGGAGGTTTCGATTCGTTGTTGGGCCGGCAACAGCTCAACAAACTCTCCCAGTTCGCCCCGAAGGAATCCCCAACCGCGCTGAATATGGCGAATAAGAGAATGAGATTTGTACTGGGTAATCACACCCACCTGGCCAATGCCGGAATTGATGCAATTGGACAGCGGAAAATCGATGATCCGGAACTTGCCTCCGAAAGGCACTGCGGGTTTGGCCCGCCATTTGGTGAGGTCGTGCAAACGGCTCCCCCGGCCCCCGGCAAGAACCAGAGCAAGGGTTTGCCGCGTAAGGCGACTGACAAAACGCTTGGCGGTATGCATAACAGCTTCCCTGATATCAGAACAATAACCGACACAAACTTGACGTTATCCATATTCACGCAACACTAGCATTGTATTGTGACGTACATTTGTCATAGGTCATTTTCGGTTTAAACGCAAAAGCGTCCAATGACACACACGCAACCGATATCCATCCAATCGGGAATTTTAGGTCTATGGAAAGCCCGCCGGTCCTCAATGATTTTGACCTTCATCTCTTTTCCGAAGGCCGTCACTGGCATATATACAACGTGCTGGGAGC
>DATGQY010000144.1:0-25700 GCA_035303925.1 Marinobacter sp.
AGCTGAGAAACTCTGCCTATTGTCCATGATTCACGTATCATGTGTCACACCACTTTCCCGGAACACTTGAAACCAGATGGCCAAACGCAAATTGAACAAACGCCAGCAATGGCGGATTGAGAAAATCCAGAAAGAGCGTACCACCCGGATGGCCCGGAAAGAGAAAGCTGTGGAGGCTCAGGCCGAAGCCGGTGAGCTGGGTCCCGAGCAGGAAGGGTTGATCATTGCTCACTATGGCCAGCAACTGGACGTTGAAGCACTTCAGGGTGATGACACCGGGCGGGTTTTCCGGTGTTTTGTGCGGGCGAACATCAGCAGCCTGGTCACCGGGGACCGGGTAGTCTGGCGGCCGGGAAAGAGTGAGACCGGCGTCATCGTGGCCCGGTGTGACCGGGAAAACCTGCTTCAGAGGCCGGATAATTTTGGTGCACTCAAGCCAGTAGCGGCCAACATTGACCACATCATTCTGGTGATCGCACCGGAACCTGAGCCCCATGACAGTTTGATTGACCGTTATCTGGTGGCATCCGAAAGCTCGGATATTCCGGCGGTGATTCTGCTCAACAAGACAGACCTGATTAACGATCGGAACAGAGTTCACATTGATACCCTGCTCGCCCGTTACGAGGCGCTGGGCTATCAGGTGGAGCGGACGTCAGCGGTGGCGTGCAAGGGTGAGCCGGCGGCAGAGGTTGAAGCACTGGTGCGCGACAAGACAAGCGTCTTTGTCGGGCAGTCCGGGGTAGGCAAGTCGTCGATTATTCAGACACTGTTGCCCGATGAGCTGCTTCGGGTGGGCGCCGTGTCCGAAAGCACCGGCAAGGGTGTGCATACGACCACCACCGCCAAGCTGTTTCACCTGCCGGCCGGCGGCGATCTGATTGACTCACCAGGTATTCGGGAGTTCGGCCTGTGGCACATGACACCGCAAGAGGTGGAGTACGGGTTCCGGGAGATCCGGCCATTGATCGGAATGTGCAAGTTCAGGAATTGCCGGCACATGGGCGATCCCGGGTGTGCGCTGGATGCGGCGGCAGAAAGCGGCGCCATTTCAAGGGAACGGCTGAAGAGTTTCCACCGAATCCTTCAGGATATGGCAGAGCAGCAAGCCCGCGGTCTGAAGCTGACCTGAACACTGCCGCCCTTCAGGGGGCGGGATAATTTACCAGCTCAGTTCTCCCGGAGCGGGGTCCGGGCGCTCTTCAAACCAGTCACCACCTTCCAGCTTCTCAAGCGCCTCTTCTTCCTGCTGTTCGGTTGGGCGGGTCAGGTCGATAAGCGGCTGATCCGAACGGCCGGCACCACTTTCGATACCTTCCGCCGTTTTCTTGTTCAGGACGATGATCGAGATGCGCCGGTTGACCGGTGCCACCGGGTTGTCTTTATCGAACAATACGGAATCGCTCAGGCCTACCACCCGGGCAATCTGCTCGAGCCTGACGCCACCGGCAACCAGTGCCCTTCGGGCAGTATTGGCGCGGTCAGCCGACAGTTCCCAATTGGTGTACCCGGGCCTGCCGCCAAACGGTGTAGCGTCTGTATGGCCGGTAAGGCTTAGCTTGTTGTTGACCGAGCCCAGCGTTTTGGCAAGTTCAAAGAGTATGTCCTGGGAGTAGTATTTGAGCTCGGCACGGCCACTGTCGAACATCGGGCGGCCCGACCGGTCAACGATCTGGATGCGCAAACCTTCATCGGTAATATCGATCAGCAGCTGGTCTTTGAACTCTTGCAGCGTCTCGTTCTGTTCAATGCGCTCCTTGAGTTCCTGGAACAGCTCCTCCATACGCCGCTGCTCAAGGGTGTCTGCCAACTCGTCGACCACCTGGTCTTCAATCTGAATCGTGCTCGACTCGACGTCCTGGGTCGCTTCGTTGATTACCGAGGCACTGCCTTCGAGATCCACAGGATTGGAGGACCCTCCCTCCATAAAGCCTATCGGATCCTTGAAGTAACCCTCTACCGCCAGTTTCTGTTCCGGCGAGGCGGTTGCCGTGAGCCAGAGCACAAGGAAGAAGGCCATCATGGCCGTGGCGAAATCTGCAAACGCAACTTTCCAGGAGCCGCCGTGGTGACCGCCAGCGACAACCTTTTTACGCTTGATGATAATCGGCTGTTCTTCCACGCTTAACTCCGGCTACCGGCAGGTACAATCACTTGGATCGAACGTGATCATTCAGTTCCTGGAATCCTGGCCGTTTGTCGGTGGGCAGGGCTTTACGACCGAATTCAATGGCCATTTGCGGCGCCTGGCCAGACACCGTCGCAACGATCGCGGACTTCACACACTCATAGGCCTTAAGTTCGTACTTGGCCGCGTGCTCAAGCGCAATGGATGCGGGCCCGACAAATCCGTAGCCCATCCAGATGCCCAGAAAGGTACCTACCAGGGCGGCAGCCACACTCAAGCCAATCCGTTCGGGCCCTTCCGAGAGAAAATTCATGGTAATAACAATACCCAGCACCGCCGCAACGATACCCAGGCCTGGTAGCGCGTCTGCAATTTTATTGACCGCGTGAGCCGGCTCTTCCAGCTCGTGCTGGCGGCTGTCGATCTCGTTTTCCATCATGCCTTCAAGCTCGTGGGGCGCCATGTTGCCAGAGCTGATGATGCGCAAATAGTCTGTAATGAAATCAAGAAGATGACCGGACTTCATGATGGCCGGGTAGCGGGTAAAGATCTGGCTGTTTTCCGGATTATCGATATCTTCCTCAATGGCCATCACACCCTGCTTACGGGATTTGTCGAACACCTCATACAGCAGGCTGAGCAGATCCATATAGTAGGATTTGTTGAACGGCGAGCCGGTCAACAGCCTCAGCAAACCACTGAAGACCTCCTTTACCGTGTGCATCGGGTTGGCAATAACAAACGAACCCACGGCCGCACCGCCGATGATCAGGATTTCAGTCGGTTGCCAGAGCACGGCAAGGTTCCCGCCATGCAGCACATAACCACCAAGGACGCTTGCAATTACAACTACCGCACCAATAATCAGCAGCATAGAGAAGGGTTCGCCTTTTTTGTTGCCCGGTTGATGGCCTAAACCAGCCACTCTCACATCCCGGTGCGTTAAGCGCAAACACGAGATGCGCCCTGATAATAGCAAGCCTCTGCCTGAACAGCGAAGCTGCGAAACAATTTCTATACACTCGGTGCAATTTGGTAAACTGCGCCGTTTTTAACCCGAGAGATTTCTCAGATGCTTGATAAACTGTTTGTCCTGAGCCAATACGTAACGCCGCAGCTGGCAGTTTCCCGGCTGGCAGGGCAACTCGCTGACAGCGACAGGACTCCCGCCCTGAAAAACCGCGTGGTCAAATGGTTTATCGGCCGCTATGGCGTAAACATGAGCGAGGCCGCCGAATCAGATCCGACCGCCTACTCCAGCTTCAACGCATTTTTCACCCGCGCCCTGAAGCCCGGAGCACGCAGCGTCGACCAGAGCCCCGAGGCTTTTGTCAGCCCGGTTGATGGCGCCATCAGTCAACTTGGCCAGGTCAGCGCGGACGACCGGGTATTCCAGGCCAAGGGACAATCCTTCAGCCTGACTGAACTGCTTGGCGGCGATGGCAGCCGGGCGGAACCTTTTCGCGAAGGCGCGTTCGCCACGCTCTATCTGTCTCCGAAAGATTACCACCGTATTCATATGCCCATGGCCGGCACGCTGAAAGAAATGGCGTACGTACCGGGCAAGCTCTTTTCCGTGAACCCGGTTACCGCCGAGAATGTTCCCAACCTGTTTGCGCGTAACGAACGGGTCGTCTGTATGTTCGATACCGAAGCCGGCCCAATGGCCCTGGTATTGGTAGGCGCGATGATCGTCGGCAGCGTGGAGACCACCTGGGCCGGTGTGGTTGCACCAAAACCCAGTCAGGTCACACAATGGCAGTATTCGGGAGAGAATGCCGCGCATTTCGAGAAAGGCGACGAGATGGGTCGTTTCCGCCTGGGGTCTACGGTGGTCATGGTGATGCCCAAGGGCGCTGTTGACTGGAATGCTGACCAGGTTGCAGGTAAAACCGTGAAAATGGGCGAAGCCTTCGGAAAACTCGCTCAACCACAGGCCTGATCAGGCTCAGGCCCGCTCAACCGGAAAAGCCAGCACCTCTTCAATCGCATTTGCCTCAACTTTCAGCATCAGGAGCCGGTCGAGCCCTAACGCCACGCCCGAGCAATCGGGCAGACCGGCCTCCAATGCCGCCATGAACGCCTCATCCAATGCCATTTCAGGCTTGCCGGACAGTTTGCGCTGCTGGTTATCGGCGCCGAAACGCTGCCGCTGCTCGGCCGGATCGGTCAGCTCCCAATAGCCATTACAGATTTCAAGACCATCAATGTAAAGCTCAAATCGATGGGCGACTTCGTGACCATCGTCAAGCGACACTCTCGCCAGCGCTGCCTGAGAGGCCGGGTATCGGGTAATGAAAACCGGGCGGCCAATTCCGAGCTGCGGCTCAACAACAAAGCTCATCACAAGATCCAGGCAGCCATCCCGGCCGAGACCAGCCAGCTGCTCAGGCTCAAGCCACTGTTCGCAATACTGGCGAAGGTCGTGATCGGAGATCGCCATCGGGTCAAAGCCCGCACTGGCCATCATCGCTTGCCGGTAGGTAAGCTGCGCTGGCCGTTCACAACCCAGCCAACCGCATACCAGATCTGACACCTCCGCCATGAGCTCACAATCATCCATCCCGACCCGGTACCACTCCAGCATGGAGAACTCAGGATTGTGTCGCCGCCCCCGCTCGCCATTCCGGAATACCCGGGCAATCTGATAGATACAACCGGAACCGGCTGCCAGCAGGCGCTTCATGTGATACTCGGGGGAGGTCTGAAGCCAGCCGCCGTTCAACGAACCCGCGCTGATCTCGGCCGATATGCCGTCAAGGTTCAGATCGGTGACACCGTGGCGGCCAAGCACCGGCGTTTCCACTTCCAATACCTCTCGCGCATCAAAAAAGCCGCGCACATAAGCAAGTTGCTGTGCACGGCTTTTCAGAACGTCCCGCGAGGCAGTCGGCTGCCAGACAGGTATCTCAGTCACGGAGTATCAGCTGCTTTTTACGCGGTTAACGTACTCGCCGGTACGAGTATCCACTTTCAGGACCTCACCGATAACGATGAACAGAGGCACACTCACCACCGCACCGGTAGACAGTGTGGCTGGCTTGGAGCCACCCTGAGCGGTATCGCCCTTCATGCCCGGGTCGGTATCGACCACTTCAAGTTCAACAAAGTTCGGCGGCGTTACGGAAAGTGGTGCTCCGTTATACAGGGTGACGGTATACACGTCCTGCTCTTTAAGCCACTTGATGGTGTCGCCGACGGCTTTAGCGTCTGCAGCGTACTGCTCGAAAGAGCCGTCGGTCAGCATGAAGTGCCAGAACTCACCATCGGTGTACAGGTACTCCATGTCCTGATCCATCACATCGGCCGACTCCAGGCTTTCACCTGATTTGAACGTCCGCTCCCAGACCCGGTTGGTCATCAGGTTACGAAGTCTGACACGGTTAAATGCCTGCCCCTTTCCGGGCTTGACGAACTCGTTCTCCAGGATGATACAAGGATCGCCATCCAGCAAAACCTTGAGACCGCCGCGGAATTCGTTGGTAGAATATGAAGCCATGAAATGTCCACCTGACATACTGTCGTTAAAATTTCAAAGGTCGCTATGATACAGCGAACCCCTGCCCGTATAGAAGCCCGCGATGTCAGCCATCGGTCAACCAGCTTCGGCACGGCCTCTGACGCACTTGCTGATAGTCAGAGCTGGCAACAGATTCTCAGCAACTCCATATGCCACCCCGAACAGCTGCTGGAGCGTCTTGGGCTGCCCGCAGATAAATGGCTGGCGGGCGCAAAGAGCGGCCACCAACAATTCCCTGTCCGGGTGCCTGAGCCCTATATTCAGCGCATGCAGCCCGGCAACCCTGACGACCCGTTGCTACGCCAGGTTTTACCGCTAGCCGATGAAGGCGAAGACCAAACGGGCTTCGTGCGAGACCCACTCGAAGAAAATACAGCCATTCAGGCCCCGGGCCTGATCAGGAAATACAAGAGCCGGGCCTTGCTGATGGTGACCGGACAGTGCGCCATTAACTGCCGCTACTGTTTCCGCCGGCATTTTCCCTACCAGGACCACAAGCTCAGCCCGGAGGATCGGCGCCAGGTAATCAGCTCCCTTGCCGCCAGCCCCGAGATCAACGAAGTCATCCTGAGCGGCGGAGATCCCTTGTCGGTCAATGACCGTTTACTGTCCCAGTGGGCAGACTTGCTCGGCACCGTCCCCCACCTTCGCCGGCTGCGCATCCATACCCGGTTGCCCGTGGTTGTTCCTCAGAGGGTCTGTGATGAGCTGCTCGCCTGGCTGGACCGGAGCAGGCTGCAAAAGGTGATGGTCATGCACATTAACCACCCGGCCGAGATCGATCACGCCACCAGACAGGCCTTCCGAAAGCTCAAGGAGGCCGGCGTCACCCTGCTCAATCAAAGCGTTATATTGAAAGGCGTCAACGACTCCAGCGTCACACTGTCACAACTCAGCGAAACGCTGTTCGACGCAGGCGTACTGCCCTATTATCTCCACGCTTTCGACCCGGTTGCCGGCGCGCATCACTTCAATGTGAGCGATTCGAAAGCCGCGGAAATAGTCGGGGAAATGCTGAAAACTCTGCCGGGCTTCCTGGTTCCGCGACTGGTGAGGGAGCTTCCCGGGCAGGACAGCAAAACGCCGATCCCCGTCATTTCGTGAGATCTGTCGCAAAAGTTGGCCCTTTTTCACTTGTTAAAGATTGTCAACTCGTGACTTTCTCGCTTTTTGTTCCTGATTTGCTATTTTACAGTTCAATAACCAGAAACAATAACGACCTGTATTTTCGGCGTTTTCGTCGGAATGCACCCAACGCAATCCAGACATTGGCGTGAGAACATGGATGGCATGATCCTGAAACCCGAGCTGAAGGTTCCTGAGCAGAAGACCGCAAGCCTGTCTTTTTGCGACACTACGCCCAAGGCGTTTCGCACCTGGATTGACCAGTTACCCATGGCCAATATTGGCGAAGCGTCCCGGCAGCTTTACCATGCCATTATTGAGCTGAACCATCTGTTTCTGCCCCCTCAGCAACGTATGCAGTTTCTCGAACTGGTCCGGGACAGAATCCACTTCGTGTGCAACGAGCTGTCCAGGCATTTTCTCGGGCTGGCGATCGCACTGCCGGAAAAGCAGCGGAAAATTGCCAACCTCACCCAGGCTCTTCAATTGCACCTGGCGAGCGGATACAAGCTCTGCGTTCTGGAATTCATTGATAACGGCGGTGTCGACAAGCATCGGAAACCTATCGCCACGGCCATTCACCGTGCGATTTCCGAGCTGGGCTCCACGATTCTGAGATCCCACCAGCTGTACTGTCCCAGCCCGGCCCAAAGCTGGCTCGAGTGCCATCGCCTGTTCCGGTTCGCCAACCGCCACAAGCTCAGCGGCCAGGAAGTCGACGACGACATGCTGAAGCATCGTCGGTCCAGTGCAGTGGCGGACAGTTACAAGCGGATACTGCTGCTGGGCTGCTCGAGACCCAATCAATTACGGCAATCCGAGCTGACTCACGTTTACGAGCTGTTTGAAGCCTGGACCAGCTACTGTGAATGCGGCCCGGACCAGGGTTCTGACAGCCTGTTTGTCGTCAACCTGGAAAAAGACTCGCCGCCGGTCTATCGCAGCCTGCTGGATAGCAAACCAGGCGACGAAAGCATTGGTTTCGACACCCGGGATCTTTCTGCACACCTGGCCGATGCGCTGCACGCGCGACGCAATCACACCTCTGCGACCACACCTCTGAACATTCCTCCGGCTGTCAGCGACACCTTGCTGACGCACCTGAGTCAGGCACTGGGCATTCTGGCCAAGCGCAACTTCAACCGGATATCCAGCCAGGGAACCCTGGAAGTGTGCGTCGGCCTGACCGCGGCCCATTATTTTGTCGCTGGTCAAAAAGCGTTCAGCGAGTTTCTTGAAGGCAACGAAAGCGACCACCACGAGCAGGGAAACCTGTTTATTCGCAACGCGAACCGGCAGGCCGACGCCTGGTCTGGCGCCCACGATGCCGGCATTCAGGAAGACCGACTGCACTCATCAGACACACCGATCAACTTCCGCGGCGCGTCTGGCGCACTCGCGACACCGAGTCACGACAAGACTCAACCAAAATCACACCACGCCCTGCTGATCAACACCAGCCCGGGTGGTTACTGTGTTGCCTGGGAAACGAACGTTCCGCCATCACTCCAGGCGGGAGAAGTTCTGGGTGTTCGGGAACAGTCTTCACACCCCTGGAGTGTTGCGGTTGTGCGCTGGCTTCGGCAGATCAAGAACCAGGGCACTCAGGTGGGAATCGAACTGCTGGCGCCGAGTGCAGCGCCGTGCGCCGTGCGATTGATTCAGAAAGTCGGCAACAGCAGTGAGTACCTGCGAGGCCTTCTGTTACCGGAAATCAGCGTTGTGAATCAGGCGGCGACACTGATAACTCCTCGGTTACCGTTTCAAAGTGGCAGCCGCATCTCGCTGCTGCATGACGGGCGTGAAGACCAGGGCCAACTGTTAAAGAAGGTATCGGCGACAGGAAGCATCAGCCAGTTCGAACTCAAGTTACAAAGCCCGGTGGCTCTCACTGCACCGAATGGCGCTCCGCCTTCTGGCCCGGGCACCACCGAAGATGAGTTCGATTCCCTGTGGCCATCGCTATAGGCCAAACTGAGCATGCAGGGGCGTGCCAGGGTTGTTATTAAGCGCCAACCCCTGCATCATTCAGCCTGAATGATCAGCCGGCTGTCTGCCGTTTACGGATAACACAGCAACCACCATTCTGCTGCGCAAAAGATGGGCCGGCACCATCAACGGGTACCATGAGACGTCTTACGAATGCAGAAAAAAAACGCCACAGTCCACCTGCTGATTCTTGATCCATCCCAGAATGACGCCGAAACAATGGTTAGCCTGCTCCGCAATTCTGGCAGGGCAACCAGGGCGCACCGGATAACCTCTGAAGAAGACCTCGAAGAAGCGCTGAAGTCCTCGAACTGGGACCTGCTTCTTGCCCGGGATCTGGAGCAGGAATTTGGCGCAGACGACGCCCTTGCCCTGGTGAAGCGAATGGACAAAGACATTCCGTTCATCCTTCTTACCGAAGAACGCAATCGGGAGCGGGAAGTGGGCATTCTGCGAGCCGGCGCCCAGGATGCCATTCCGTTTGAATACACAGACCTGCTGGTTCTGGCGGCAAAACGGGAACTGGCATCACTCGAGGAACGCCGCAGGCGCCGGGTTCTGGAGTCACACCTCCGGGAAGCCGAACAGCGTTGCCAGCTGCTGCTGGAGAGCTCGAAAGACGCGATTGCCTACATCAATGACGGCATGCACATCTATGCCAACCAGTCCTACATGGAATTTCTCGGCTACGATGATATTGATGACCTCATCTGCATACCGGTGCTGGATACGCTGACTCCTGAAAGCCAGGAAAAGTACAAGGAATTCATGAAAGCCTTTGCCGAAGAGGGCAAAGACGGCATGACCCTCAACTGCACCGCGCGCCGCAGTGATGATAACGAGCTGAGCGTCACCATGTCGGTTTCTGCCGCGACCTACGACAGTGAAGTGTGCACCCAGATTGTGCTGCAGCCAGAGCACAGTGATGCCGAACTCGAAGAAAAACTGAAACAGATCAGTAGCCAGGACCTTCTCACCGGCCTGTATAACCGTCAATACCTGATGGACGCGCTGGCCCAGACCATTGCCAACGCTGGCAAGCACAACGAAAGCGGCGCCCTGGCGTACATTGCCCTCGATAATTTCCTGTCCATGAAAAGCCAGGTGGGCATCTCCGGAGCAGATTTGCTCCTCGGCGATCTTGCTACGCTTCTGAAGGAAAATACCGGTGAAGAGATGACCCTGGCCCGCCTCAGCGATGATGCGTTCTGCCTGATGTGCCTTCCGTGCGACGATAAGACCATGGAAAAGCTCTGCGAGAAAGTCCGCAAGGCTGTGGAGGACCACCTGTTTGACATCAACGGCCGCACCGTTCCCCTGACCGTCTCCATCGGGGTTGCCGCCATTACCGAGAACTCTCCGAAAGCCGAAGAGCTGCTTGGGCGGGCACACACCGCCTCGGCTGAAGTTAAAAAGCAACCGGGCCATGAAGCTGGCAACGGGATTGTCGTATACAACCCGGCCACCTATGAAAGCCTGGATGAGTCCAACTCGGTTGAGGCGATCCTGCGGGCACTGGATGAAAACCGTTTCCGACTGTTGTTCCAGCCAATCATTAACCTGCGAGGCGAAGGCGAAGAGCACTACGAAGCCTTTGTCAGAATGCTCAACAAGGACAACGAAGAAGTCTCGCCCTACGACTTCCTGCCGCCGATGGGCCCGCACGATACCGCGATCAAAATTGACCGCTGGGTGATCCTGCAAACCATCAAACAGCTGGCCAGCCACCGCTCACGCGGCCATGACACCCGGTTATTCCTGAACATCACGGCAGAAACCCTGCAGGACAAAACCTTCACACCCTGGCTCAGCGTGGCCCTCAAGGCCGCACGTCTGCCTGGTGACTCGTTGATTTTCCAGATCCGTGAGGGCGATGCCAACAACTTCATGAAGCAAGCCAAGGACTTCACCAAAGCGGTTCATGAGCTGCACTGCAAGGTGTCCATCAGCCAGTTCGGCTGCGCCATCAACCCGTTCAATACCCTGAAGCACATCGACACAGACTACGTGAAGATCGATGGCTCCTTCACGGAGGAGATCCAGAAGAGCGACAAGGTGAAGGAGCAGGTCAAGGAGCTGGTGAAAAGCCTGCAAAACGCCGGAAAGCTCACCATCATTCCATTGGTGGAGAACGCCAGCGTACTGGCCACGCTCTGGCAGGCCGGGGTGAACTATATCCAGGGTTACTACCTGCAGGCGCCGGTACCCGAGATGAATTACGACTTTGGGGACCACTGACCCAGTACGGTACAGCAGACGTAAAAAAGGGGCGGAGGCTGAACACCTCCGCCCCTTTTGTGTTATCAGTGGCTGTTGTTCTGGTTCTGCAGTGTCTGATTGGTGTCGCTCTCGCGGAAACCAATCAGATACAGAATCGCATCCAGCCCGAGGGTTGAAATGGAATGCCTCGCTGACTCTTTCACCAGTGGCTTGGCACGGAAGGCAACACCCAACCCGGCCTGGCTCAACATGGGCAAATCGTTGGCACCGTCACCCACTGCGATGACCTGCTCTCTGGAAATGTGCTCTTTTTCAGCGATTTCCAGCAACAATTCAGCTTTGCGTTTGCCGTCTACAATCTGCCCTTTCACCTGCCCTGTCACCTTGCCATCAACGATATCCAGCTCGTTGGCGTAGACATAATCGATACCAAGTTTCTGCTGCAAGTGGCGAGCAAAGTAGGTAAAGCCACCGGACAGAATGGCGGTACGGTACCCCAATGCCTTGAGACTGCGGATAAGGTGCTCGGCGCCTTCGGTCATGCGCAGCCGATTGGCAATGCTTTCCAGAACCGACTCATCCAGCCCTTTAAGCAGAGACAGCCGTTCAGCAAAGCTCTGGCTGAAGTCCAGCTCGCCCTGCATGGCCCGCTCAGTGATCTCGGCAACCTGGTCACCCACACCTGCCTCACGGGCCAGCTCATCAATGACCTCCGCTTCGATCAGCGTGGAATCCATATCGAACACCACCAGACGGCGGTTACGCCGGAAAATGGAATCTTCCTGAAACGCAATGTCGACGTTCATTTCACCGGCAATGTGCAGAAAATCGGCTCGCAACTGTTCCAGATCCGAGGGCGTGCCCCTTACAGAAAATTCGACACAGGCAATACGGTTGTCACCGGAATTAAGGGACGGCCGTGCCGACAGCCGGGTGATGTTGTCGATGTTCAAACCATGGCGAGCAGTAATTGCCGATACCCGGGCTATCTGTTCTGCCTTGATGTCCCTGGACAGCAGCGTGACGATATAGCAGGCGCGATTCCTGCCCTCCGCCCAGGCCTGGTACTCCTCCACCGTAATCGGCGCAAATCGCACCTGAAGATCCAGCGCATGAAGGCGAAACAACAGATCGCGGATCACCGGAGAAGATTTCGACTCGTCCGGAATCTCGATCAAAATACCCCAGGTCAGATGATCGTGGATCACTGCCTGGCCGATATCCAGAATGCGAACATCGTACCGACCCATAATCCCGGTAATTTCCGAGGTCAATCCAGGCTTGTCACGGCCGGACACATTCACCAGTACCAGCTCACTCACTGTCCACGCTCTCCTCTTCCTCTGCCCTGGCGGCTGAGGGAATCACATCAATACCATCGACGCGCTGCAAACCACGGGGCAACTTGTGCCCACGACGACCACGCTCTCCGAGATAGTGTTCGAGGTCACCGAACTTCAACCCCAACTTACGCTTACCGGCACGGATCTCGAGTTGATCCTCTTCACCGAATACCGCAATGGCCACCACGTATTCCTCCCGACTCTGTACCCGCGCCGACGGAATACTGATGATCTTGTTGCCCTTGCCTTTGGCCAGCTCTGGCAACTCACTGAGCGGGAACACCAGCATACGGCCCTCGTTAGAGACAGCCGCCAGATAGAGCGTTGTGGCGGTTTCCGGCACCATGACCGGCGACATGATTCTGGCGCCTTTGGGTACCGACACCACCGCCTTACCGGCCCGGTTTTTACTGATCATGTCATTCAGTGACGTTACGAAGCCGTAGCCTGCATCGGTCACCAGCAGTGCTTTCCGCTCGGGGTCGCCCATCAGCAGGCCCGAAAAGGTCGCACCGGACGGAGGATTGATCCGGCCGGTGAGCGGATCACCCTGCCCTCTGGCCGACGGCAAGGTATGAGCCATCAGCGCGTAAGCTCTGCCCGTTGAATCCAGGAAAATAGTTTGCTGGTTATTCCGCCCCTTCGCAGCGAGGGCAAAGCGGTCACCGGATTTGTAGCTCAGGCCGGCAGGGTCAATGTCATGGCCCTTGGCGGCGCGAACCCAGCCTTTGTCAGACAGCACAACCGTCACCGGGTCGTTAGAGACCAGATCGGTTTCACTGAAGGCTTTGGCCTCTTCACGCTCCACAATCGGCGACCGGCGATCGTCGCCATAAGTTTCCGCGTCTTGCAGGAGTTCGGTCTTGATCAGCTCCCGCAAACGCTCTTCGGAGCCGAGAATAGCCTGCAATTCATCTCGTTCCACGGCCAGTTCATCCTGCTCGCCGCGAATCTTCATTTCTTCCAGTTTCGCCAGGTGGCGCAGTTTCAACTCAAGAATGGCTTCCGCCTGATCGGCAGACAAACCAAAGCGTGCCATCAGCTCGGCCTTCGGTTTGTCCTCGGTACGGATGATCTCGATCACCTCATCAATATTCAGGTAGGCAATCAACAGGCCTTCCAACAAATGCAGGCGTGCCAGTACTTTGTCCAGACGGTGCTGCAGGCGGCGGGTCACGGTGATCTTCCGGAACGCCAGCCACTCGGTCAGAATCTGGTGCAGGCCTTTGACACCGGGACGGCCATCGTTGCCGATGACGTTGATGTTTACCCGATAGGTTTTCTCAAGG
This sequence comes from Marinobacter sp., assembly GCA_035303925.1. Classification (GTDB taxonomy): domain Bacteria; phylum Pseudomonadota; class Gammaproteobacteria; order Pseudomonadales; family Oleiphilaceae; genus Marinobacter. Next base: position 13,615 of record DATGQY010000144.1, read on the forward strand.
TCCGTACTGGCAAACAGATGGGCCATCAGCCCGTCCAGATCGACGCGATTGGAGCGCGGCACAATCACCAGGCGCGTCGGATTTTCGTGGTCAGACTCATCCCGCAAATCCGCCACCATGGGCAGCTTCTTGGCTTGCATCTGATGAGCAATCTGCTCAAGCACGCGGTTGCCAGACACCTGATGCGGCAAATCCGTGATGACAATTTCCCCGCTTTCCTTTATCCAGCGGGCCCGCATGCGCAAAGAGCCGCGGCCGGTCTGGTACATCTGCCGGAGATCCTTACGGGGCGTGATGATCTCTGCAAGCGTCGGAAAATCCGGACCCTTCACGTGCTCACAAAGTTCGTCAACCGTGGCATCAGGCTCATCCAGCAGGCGAATACAGGCCGCCGTCACTTCCCGCACGTTGTGGGGCGGGATATCGGTCGCCATACCCACCGCGATGCCCGTGGTGCCATTCAGCAACACATGCGGCAGGCGGGCAGGCAGTACCGAAGGCTCGTCCATGGTGCCGTCAAAATTCGGTGTCCAGTCGACGGTACCCTGTCCAAGCTCACTCAGCAGCACATCGGCAAACCGGGCCAGGCGGGATTCGGTGTAACGCATGGCCGCAAAAGATTTCGGGTCGTCTGGTGAACCCCAGTTGCCCTGGCCATCCACCAACGGATATCGATACGAGAACGGCTGTGCCATCAGCACCATGGCTTCATAGCAGGCGCTGTCACCGTGGGGGTGGAACTTACCCAGGACATCACCCACCGTTCGTGCCGATTTCTTGTACTTGGAGGTGGACTTCAGCCCCAGCTCCGACATGGCATACACAATCCGCCGCTGAACCGGCTTGAGCCCGTCACCCACGTTGGGCAAGGCACGGTCGAGGATCACGTACATGGAGTAATCGAGATAGGCTTTCTCGGTATAATCCCGAAGCGCTACCCGCTCGAAACCTTCATCCGTCGTCTGAAACTCTGGCATGGATGCCCCTTTGCCTTAACTGCCTGTTTTAAAATATGACTTTGGTACCCGGGAATATTACCGGGAAAGTTGGCCGTCATTATATGGAGGCCAGCCGCGATACACCAATTTCCAATAGCGGAATTCCCGAATGGAGAGTCTGTAACGTGCATCGTATTCTCGCTGCTGTATTTAGAACGCCGTTTTTTCTCTGAGCAAGCGGAAACCTATGACACCCAATCTCAAAGCCTGCGGGCACGCCATGATAACGGCACTCGTGAACGCCGTTCTTGCGGTGGTTCTGATGCTTCTGGTGGAGTTTGCCATCAGCGGCACTTTCCAGGTTCCGGAACCCTACCTCTGGGCCGGGTTTCTGATCTGGGTGGTTATCTTTGTTGGCCAGTTCCTGCGCCAACGACACCTCTGCCGAGCCAACGAACAATCCGGGAGCCATTAACAGCCGCTGGTTCCTGAATTTTTATCGCTCTCCCCCGCCTTCATAAGTGACATATCCCAACCCTCTGCTAATCTTGAAGAAAAAGAGTCAACATTTGCGGGGGTATCATGAATTCATTGAAGCATCTTGGGCTTCGGTCAAAAATCGCACTACCGTTTGTGATCACCGCCCTTGCGTTAATCGTTGTCGGGGTGTTCAGCGTTCAGACGGCGCGAAATCTGGTATCAGATACCGATGACATAGCCGCGACCTATCTGCCGTCTGTAAGCGAAATTCTCAATGGTGACCGGGACCTCTATCAGGCACTCGTCGCCCAGATGACCCTGGTAGACCAGGCGTTCAACAACGAAGATACTGCCAACTCACTGAAAGACTTTGACGAAAACGCCGAACAGGCCAGGCGACGCTATGAAGAGAGCGCCGAGCGCCTGAAAGGGACCGGCATTTCGGATGTCACCCAAGGCTTCTCGAACGCATTCGATCGCTGGGAAATGTCGGCCCGCCGAGTGATTGAACTGGCGCGCAATGGCGATCCCGACCAGGCTCGAAGCCTGGCTGCACGGGAAACCACGCCGTTATTTGACCAGCTCAGAGGCTTCTACAACGAAGCAGGAGGCCATGCGGATGCCCAGGCTCAGAAGCGTTCTTCAGAGGCCTCCGCTGAAGGCACCTCCAGCTCGGCTACCATTCTGGCGATCACCGTCATTGCCATCATTCTGAGCATCGTACTGTTCATTATCTTCCTGAAGCTGATCATCCAGTCCATCGCTGCCCTGCGGGAGCAACTCGACAACATCGCACAGGGTGAAGGTGACCTGACCAAACGCGTTCCGGTGACTGTCAATGACGATCTCGGCCAGCTGGCAACGAGCTTCAACCATGTACTCGAGAACCTTCAGGGCATGATCGGCTCTATCCAGGGGCTGAGCCGTGATCTTGGTCAGGGCGCGTCCGAGCTGGCATCCGCGGCGAACGACAACAATGAGGGGGTCACGCGACAAACCGATTCCATTTCCATGGTCGCAACCGCTATCAATGAAATGCAAAGCGCCATTGAAGAGGTAGCAGGCAACGCTTCCAGAGCCGCTGAAATCACCCGTGAAGCAGAAACCAAAGGGCACAATGGCGCCCAGATTATCCGCAACTCGTCCCGACAGGTTCACCGGTTGGCGGCGCAGATATCCAAGGCGGTTGAGGTGATCCGAAAGCTGTCGTCAGACTCCGATAACATCACCTCGGTGCTCGACGTCATTCGTGGTATTGCCGAGCAAACCAACCTGCTCGCGCTCAATGCCGCCATCGAGGCCGCCCGTGCAGGCGAACAAGGCCGTGGATTTGCTGTGGTGGCCGATGAAGTGCGAACGCTGGCACAGCGCACACAGCAGTCCACCGAAGACATTCAGACCATGATTTCGTCACTTCAGACGGGTGTTTCTGATGTTGTGAATGTGATGGAGACCGGCAGCAAGGAAGCCACCGAGACGGAAAAACTGGCCACAGAAGCAGAACAGGAACTGCAAGCCATTCTGGAAGCCATTTCCAATATAAACGACGTGAACACCAGCGTGGCCTCTGCCACTGAGCAACAGACTCAGGTCATCGACGAGATCAACCGCAGTATCACGGACATCAACGACCTTGCCGCAGCGAGCGCGGAGCGTTCACGGGCCATCGACGGTATCAGTAAATCACTGGAAAGTTACGCAACGGAGCTGGAAAAGCAGACGGGGCGGTTCCGGGTTTAACCCGGAACCAGTACCCGAAGATAGCCAGCGCTTACTGGCGAATGCCTTCTACGGAAATCTTGATTTCCACCGTTTCTGAAGCCTCGCCAAGGTTCATGGGGATGCCGAAATCTGCCAGGCGCAGCTCGGTTTCCGCCTCAAAACCCATACGATATCCGCCCCAGGGATCGGAGCCGTGGCCCAGGAGCTCGGCGTCCAGGGTGATTTCCCGGGTAACGCCACGAAGGGTCAGATCACCAACAATATCGGCCTCGCCTTCATCATCGAGCTCAACCCGCTTGCTCTTGAACGTCGCTTGCTCGAACTCACTCACATGCAGGAAATCCTCGCTGCGCAGGTGCTTGTCGCGCTCAGCGTGATTGCTGTCCACACTTGAGGTGTCAATGGTCACGGAAACGGTGCTGTTTTCGGGATTTGCCGCATCGTAGACAAACTGACCATCAAAATCGTTGAAGCGACCGTAAAGCCAGCTGTAACCCAGGTGGGAGATTTTAAAGGTAATAAACTGGTGTGCACCCTGGGTGTCAAAAGCATAGGTGCCGCTGTGCTCGTCAGCCTGCGCTGACGTGGCAACCGCCAGTGAGATTGCGGAAGCTAGTATCAGTTTTTTCATAGTGTTCTCCTTTGATGCATTCATTGGTTTCACAAAATTTCGAAAACTTGAAACGTCAGGGCCTTCCGACCATCCGCCGTAACGTCGCATCTTTATCAATAAAGTGGTGTTTGAGGGCGCCCAGGGCGTGCACCCCGGCCAGGGCAACCAGAGCCCAGGTGGCCCAGTAGTGGATAACACCTGCCGTGTCTTCCATACCTTTTATTCTGCCAGTGACCGAAGGCACTTCAAAAAACCCGAACACGCCAATAGAAGAGCCATCCGCCGTAGAAATCAGATACCCGCTGATCATCGCCACAAACATCAACAGATACAGGGACCAGTGAGCCACATGAGCGGCCAGAATTTCCCACGGTTTGTGGCTCGGAAGTGGCGCGGGGACCGGGTTGACCAGACGCCATAACAGCCTCACGACCACCACCGCAAACAGCAGAATGCCAATCGCCCGGTGGATGTCCGGCCCCTTTCGATACCACTCATCGTAATAGGACAGTTCCACCATCCAGAACCCCAGGCCAAACAAGCCGATAACAGCCGCCGCAACCAGCCAGTGCATGACCACTGCCGCCCAGCCATAACGGCTATCGGAATTTCGCATTGCCATTAACTCTTGCCTCCACAGGGCCCGGATATCGGATGAATGAAACTTGCCCCAAGTCTAGAAGCCTGATGGTCGCAATCAAATCAAAATGTTTTGCGGCCAAGCATCAGTTTTTCTGACTGACTTTCCCTACCACTTGCGAGGTATCGCACCGGGCACTTTAGTCGTATAGGGGTTCTACGGATTGTGCAAATTTATAACAAAGATAAACTTTTACCATACTTACTCAATTGCCCCGTCGCGGGGCCTCAGTGACCGAGAGGAAACGACATGGAACTCGATTTCGACGAATCCGTAGTAGTCCCCAGCAACAACTGATATCTCTGAAACCCGGCTTTGCCGGGTTTTTTTATGGTTCCAGTACGTCCGTCTTCAACAGCGGCGGATACAAACTGTTTCGTGTTTCCATCATTAAGCAGTGGTAATCCTTTCACTTTTTTGGCAATCTCATGAAAGAAACTGAAAAAGCCTTGAAATACAGGTAGCTGTGCCAGGGATATGGGCACTCTGGCTGATAACTCAGTGTCTGCGTTTGCACCTGCGCGCAGCTGTAGATTTTGCCATATGGTCCAGACCTGCCTATGTCCCATAGCCTTACAGAAATGCTACCGGCGCATGAAGTAGACTTGCTATCACCCATGCTTAGTCAGCAAGGGGGTACTTGGACCGCCGACTTCAGAGGGCTCACCTTACGTACAGCCCTGCAGCCAATCTACAGCATTGCCCACAAGCGCACGGTAGGCTATGAAGCCCTGATACGAGCGTTCGACAACGACAACTCGGCCGTTCTTCCTCTTCACTTGTTTGATCTGCCCTCGTCAGAAGCCGAAAACCTTTTGCTCGACCGGCTTTGCCGCTACCTTCATGTCCGGAATTACAGCGGGATCAAAGACCAGCTGAACTGGCTGTTTCTGAACGTGTCTCCGCGCGTCGTGACCAGCGGAAACCACTCAGACTCCTTTTTTGGTCAGCTCTTGAAGAAAACCGGCCTGCCGGCCCACCGCATCGTGATGGAAATTGTCGAGCAGCCAACCGATGACGCAGACAGGCTGAGAGAAACCGTGGCTTATTACCGCGAGCTCGGTTGCCTGACCGCCATTGACGACTTCGGAGCCGGGCATTCGAATTTCGAACGAATCTGGAACCTGTCGCCGGATATCGTGAAGCTGGACCGTTCACTTTTAACCCGTGCCGCCGAAGACCACCGGGCCCGCCAGATCCTCAATGGCATGGTGTCGCTGCTGCATCAGTCAGGGTGCCTGGTCCTGCTGGAAGGTGTAGAAACGCGGGATCAAGTCATGATCGCAATCGACGCCGGGGTCGATTTCGTGCAAGGCTTCTACTTCCAGAGACCCTGCACAAACCTGGGTGAGCTGCCCCACCCACCGGCCGACCTGGAAGACCTGCTGACAGAGTACAAAAAAAGAAAACAGATCACCCAGGACCCCACCCGACAACTGGTCACTTTTTTCAGCTCGCCCTTCAAGAGCGCAACCGAGCGTCTGCAACAGGGGATGTCCATGGAGCAGGCGTGCGCAGGTTTGCTTCAGCACCCCGCCGTATCGCGTTGCTATCTGGTCGATGACCGGGGCGTACAGATTGCGGACACTCTGGTCTCAGATATCACCATCCGTAATCAGGACCCTCGTTTCAAGCCTCTTGAGAATACGACCAGTGCCGACTGGTTCAGGCAGCAGTACCTTCGTCAGGCGCTGGATCAACCCGATCACCTGCACGTTACAACGCCCTATCTGTGCGTAACGGGCGCCTACATGTGCGTCACCCTGTCACTCGCCTACAACCACATGGGCACTGTACAGGTACTCTGTTGCGACATTCTTGCCAATGCCGGTCACACTCCATAGACCAACGCAATAACTGTCACGGTAACCCCGCCAATAAACAGATTCATCGGCAAACCCACCCGTAGAAAATCAGCAAACCGGTAGCCACCGGGACCAAACACCATCATGTTGGTCTGATAGCCCAGCGGAGTTGCAAAGCTTGCCGAAGCGGCCATCATCACCGCGATAATGAACGGCTCGGGCGCCACGCCCATCGCCTGGGTCAGGGACAACACCACGGGCACAACCAGAACCGCTGCTGCGTTATTGGTAATCACCTCGGTGAGCACCGACACCACCAAATAGACCAGTAACAACGCCACCAATGCACTACCGTTACTCAGGCCAAGCACGGCTTCAGCCAGGTAACCGGCAGCACCGGTATGTTCGAGCGCCCCACCAAGCGCAAACGAGGCAGCAATGGTCAGAACAACCGGCACGTCCACCGACTTCTGAGCCTGACCTACCGAGCAGCACCCGGTCACAATCATCAGAAACGCACCCATCAGTGCCGCGTTCAGCATGGTCATAATGCCGCAGGCCGCCAGGCCGACCAGCACCACCAGAATGGTCCAGGACAACCAGGCCCGGTCATGGCGGGGCGCCTCGGTTTCCAGATCATTGATCAGCAGAAAATCCTTGTTGTAGCGCTGTCGACTGACAAACGCAGGACGCGCTTCGAGCAACAGCACATCGCCCGGTTTCAGACGAATGTTGCCCAGATTACCCGGCACCCTTTCGCCACCGCGCGCCACGGCCAGCACTACCGCGCCATAACGGTCACGAAACCGGGCATCCCGAATGGTCTGCCCCAACACATCGCACTGAGGCGAAAGAACCGCCTCCACCAAGCGCCGTTCCGCCCGGTCCTTACTCAGGGCCGGTTCGTCATCATGTACTGACGGCACTATGCCATTGATTCTCAGCAAGTCTGAAATGGCCTGAGTGTCACCCGCAAACACCAATCTGTCGCCACCTCGCAAACGCTCTTCCGACGGCACCGCCGTGACCACACTGCCATCCCGCTCGATTTCCACCAGGTATAGCCGTTCCAACTCCCGCAACCCGGCCTCGCCGACAGACTTTCCGACCAGCGGCCCGTCCAGAGCAACCGCCACCTCGAGAGTAAACTCTTTAACAGAACCGAACTTCTGAAGGTCTTTCTTGTCCGGCAAAAATCGTGGCAAAAACAGCAACATGGCCAATACGCCAACAATGGCCACGGGTAGCCCCACCTGGGTGATGGCAAAAATGGAAAAGCCTTCGCTACCCGTTAATTGTTGATACTGTCCGTTCACCACCAGATTGGTGCTGGTGCCAATCATGGTCAGCGTGCCGCCAAATATAGCGGCATAGCTCAGGGGGATCATAAGTTTGGAGGGAGCAATACCGATCTTCCGGGACCAGGCGTGGACCGCCGGAATCATGGTGGCAACAACCGGAGTGTTGTTCAGAAACCCGCTGAGCAGTGTGACAGGCAACGCAATACGTGCCTGGGCACCCCGAATGGTTTTGGGGTTACCGAGAATGTAGCGAACGAGCAAATCGACGCCACCGGAATGATGCACGCCAGAGGCAACCACAAACAAGGCGACCACGGTGATAAGGCCGGGATTGCTGAACCCCCCAAGCGCCTGCTCATGCCCGATGATACCCGTGGCACTCAGCAACACCAGCACCGCCAGCATGACCAAGTGAGGCGCAAAACGACCCGACACCATCAACACCAGTGCCACGGCAGCCAAGCCGATAGAAAACCATCCTTGCCAGTCCATAATCCGGTCTTTTCCGATCAGAAAACTGGCAGGATAACGAGCTAACGCAATTCTGAGAAAGAATAACGAACGATTTTTATATCACCTAAAGGAATATCAGCCCGCCACGTCGGCCATATTGCCATAGGCTTCCAACCAGGCCCGGCGATCTGAGGCCCGCTTTTTGCCAAGCAACATATCCATACACTCGTCGGTATCGTCACCCTCTTCCAGAGTGAGCATGACCAGTCGCCGGGTATCCGGAGCCATGGTGGTTTCACGCAGCTGTAACGGGTTCATTTCACCCAACCCCTTGAACCGGGTGACCTGCAATTTGCCCTTGCGATTTTCAGCAGCCAGGCGGTCAATAATTCCCTGTTTCTCATGCTCATCAAGCGCATAGAATGTCTCCTTGCCCAGATCGACCCGGTACAACGGAGGCATAGCCACAAAGACGTGGCCGGCCGACACCAAAGGCCGGAAGTGCTTCACAAACAAAGCACAGAGCAGGGTTGCGATGTGCAGCCCGTCGGAATCGGCATCTGCCAGAATGCACACTTTGTTATAGCGCAGACCAGTGAGATCATCAGAGCTCGGATCAACACCGATCGCCACGGCAATATCATGCACTTCCTGAGACGCCAGGATTTCATTCGAATCCACTTCCCAGGTGTTCAGAATCTTGCCTCGCAGCGGCATCACGGCCTGGAACTCCCGGTCACGGGCCTGCTTGGCAGATCCGCCAGCGGAATCACCCTCGACCAGGAAGAGTTCGGAACGGTTGGTATCCGAGCCGGAACAGTCTGCCAGCTTACCCGGCAGCGCAGGACCAGACGTCACCTTTTTACGGGCCACCTTCTTGCTGGCGCGCAACCGACGTTGGGCATTGCTGATAAACAGCTCTGCCAAAGCTTCCGCAATATCCGTATGCTGGTTGAGCCACAGACTGAAGGCGTCTTTCACGATACCGGACACAAAGGCAGCGGCCTCACGAGAGGACAATCGCTCCTTGGTCTGGCCGGAAAACTGGGGCTCCTGCATTTTGAAAGACAGCACATAAGCCACCCGCTCCCAGATGTCTTCGGGAGACAGCTTCACCCCTCGAGGCAACAGACTCCGGAATTCACAGAACTCCCGCATCGCTTCCAGCAGACCGGTTCGCAGGCCGTTGACATGGGTGCCGCCCTGGGCCGTCGGAATCAGGTTTACATAGCTCTCCAGCACCGCATCGCCGCCCTCTGGCAGCCACTGGATAGCCCAGTCCACCGCTTCCTTGTTGCCGGAGAAACTGCCAACGAAGGGGTCCAACGGCACCGCTTCGATGTCAGCCAGTGCCGTGCGCAGGTAGTCCCGCAGGCCATCCTCGTAGAACCACTCATCTTTCTCGCCGGTTTTTTCCTGCAGGAAGGTCACCGTCAGGCCAGGACACAGGACTGCCTTGGCCCGCAAGTTGTGGCGTAAACGGCTAACGGAAAAGTTCGGGCTATCAAAATACTTCGGATCGGGCACAAACCGCAGGCGGGTACCGGTGTTGCGCTTGCCAACCGTGTCGATGACTTCAAGTTCCGATGCTTTGTCACCGTTCGCGAACGTCATCCGGTGAACCTGACCGTCGCGCCGGATGGTCACTTCCAGATGGGTGGACAGTGCGTTAACCACCGACACGCCAACGCCGTGCAGACCGCCGGAGAAGTTGTAATTACCCTCGGAGAATTTACCCCCCGCGTGCAGGCGCGACAGGATGAGCTCCACGCCCGGCACCCCCTCTTCCTTGTGGATATCCACCGGCATACCACGGCCATCGTCCTCAACACTCAGGGAGTTATCGCTGTGCAGGATGACGTCTATTCTTCGGGCATGGCCAGCCAGAGCTTCATCAACACTGTTGTCGATAACCTCCTGCGCCAGATGATTCGGCCTTGATGTATCGGTATACATCCCCGGGCGCTTGCGCACCGGATCAAGACCGCTAAGAACTTCAATGGCATCGGCGTTGTATTGTTGCTGGCTCATAGAAAGGGCATGGCTCCGCAAATGATCGATGCGCCATAGCTTAGGGATTCGCGCTGAAAGATCAACGGTTGATTTGTGGCTGCGCCAAACCGGTTCACTTTCCGGTGCGCTTCACCAGAGGCTTTTCGGTGACCCCGGTCACCTCCACCCGCTGCCAGTCGCCACTGGCCACGGCCAGCACCACACAGGGCGAGGTAATAACCTGCGCAACCATCATGTCTGGCGCCGGTTGGCTGACCCGCATATTGAGCTTGAGTGTAGAGCCGTCCTGGGCCACGTCGGCTAGCCCGACGCTGTAACCGGCCGTCGGCTTCTGCCCGAGCGTGACAATCACCAATTGCTCGCTTTGCAGGTCGACCTGGCGGATAACGCCGGTCGACATGTTCTGGCCGGCCACGCCCAGCAGACTTTCCAGTGATTCCTGTGAATGGATGTAGGCCACGCCGGGGCCGGTCAGGCCACAGTGTGCGGACTGGGTAATCTGACGAACTTCCGGGACGGCGGCCGATGTGGCTGTACCGGTAGCACTGCAGCCCGTCACGGCGAGCAGCAAGAGAGATGATGCCAAAAGCGTTGAGCGCGTGTATTTCATTGCAACCCCTTTACCCCTGAATGGTCCGGTGCAGATTCCCCGGCCTCACGCTTCAGCCCGTACCCTCTGAAACCCGGCCTTGGCAGGATGTCGGGTGTCGCGGCTGATATTGTCGGGCGTGAGAAACCAGTGGTCATCCGCACATCGGAAATGCTTTGTCCTGCTGCTATGGTAATGACTTCCCGCAAACCGGCCACGGGATACTCGGCACAGGACTCACCGGGTTGACAGATAAACCCGTCACCGTCGATATCCGTGCCTGCAACCAGGTAATAATCCCCTGGCACAACCTCATTCAGCTGTCGGGGCTCTTCGCCGTCATCGGCGTCAAACCGGAACTGGTACTGGCCGTTCTGAACGGTCGTGGTCACCTGAGCTTCCGCCCAGTAGAACCCCTCCGCATCCGGTTCGGTATTCACCAGCAGCACGAAGTGGGCTCCGGCGTTGCGGGCCTGCTCATCCGTGATCAGCTGACCGATGACCGGAATACGAAGCTCCTCTGTCCCGTTATAGGACACTAAAATAGTGCCGCGAGCAGGTACGTCCGGCTCCAGTTTGTCCCGGATAAGCGTCACTTCCAGGGAGTAGGGTAGCTGGGAAAAATCTTCGGTGACGCTCAGCCAATCAGGAAATGTACCCAGGCTGACCGAGCTGATCGGTTCTGAACCGTAGGCATTCAGCTCTACCGTCTGCGTTTCCGCTCCCTCATTACTCAGTGACACCACCGCCGGCGAGGCTGACAACACGGCGCCTGTAAACCCGTTAGCGGCGGCGGACACCGCCTTGGCGGCATCAAGTACGCCATAACCCAGTTGAATGGAGGGACTGCCGGTGTAATCCGTCATTTCTCCTTGCTGTAGCAAGGCCCGCACACCGCCGGAATCCAGTTGCTGATTCTGCGACTTCATCAGGGCCACAACCCCGGCCACATGGGGTGCCGCCATTGAGGTTCCCTGCAAGCCCCGGTAATCCGGAACGTAGCCATCGGATGTCTGGGTCGCGCTGGTACTCCACACCAGATCCGCCTCACCGTCACTGTTGGCATCACGGCCGGCATCACCGCCGGGTGCAGCGAGATCAATCCAGCTGCCGTAATTGGAATAGGACGCCAGATTGCCCGCGCCATCAACCGCGCTCACGGCCAGCACATTGGGTGATGCCGCCGGGTAGGATTTCGCTGAGGTCGCCGCATTGCCGGCCGCTCCCACAAAAACCATACCTTTGGCAACGCCAGCGGCAATCACCGATTCCAGCTGGGCAATTTCAGGCAAGCCGCCCAGGCTCATGTTAACGACATCCGCCCGGGGCGCAGTTCCAGCCGGGCCATTCACCAGCCAGACAATGGCGTCGATCAGGTCGGCAGACGATCCGGTACCGCCTTCACCAAGCACACGAACCGGCAACAGGGACGAACCGAACGCGACGCCACCACTGCCCTTGGTATCAATTACCGACGCAATGGTGCCCGCCACGTGGGTGCCGTGAAACACATTTCCGCCGACGCTGTTGCC
>DATGQY010000145.1:0-6462 GCA_035303925.1 Marinobacter sp.
ATGTCTGGGTGATCCTGAAGATTCTCGCCAACACCCGGCAGGTCTTTGACGACCGGTATGCCATGTTCTTCCAGCTCCTGCCTGGGGCCAATACCAGACAATTTGAGCAATTGCGGCGAATTGATCACCCCGGCGCTGAGAATGACTTCTTTGCGCGCGAGCAGTGTCTCCGGAGGGCTGCCCGCAGGCCTGGCGCTTTGATATTCCACGCCTGTGGCCCGATTGCCCTCAAACAGAACTCGGGTAACGTGCACGCCGGTCATTACCGTCAGGTTCGGGCGTTTCAGTGCTTCGTCAAGGAAGGAGTATGCAGCGTTACACCGGTGGCCGTCCGGGGTTTGGGTAACCTGGAAGAAACCACAACCCTCCTGGCTGACGCCATTAAAGTCAGGGTTAAACGGGTAGCCGGCCTGCTGGCAAGCTTCGACGAAGGCATGGCTGACCGGAAACCGGAATGTGGTATCCACCACGTGCATGGTGCCCTGATCACCGTGATAGGCATCGGCACCTCGCTGCTGGCGTTCAGACACTTTGAACCAGGGCAGTACGGAGGCGTAATCCCAACCTTTATTGCCCAGCTCTGCCCAGTGATCATAATCCCAAGGGTGGCCGCGGGTGTAGATCATGGCATTGATGGAGCTGGAGCCTCCCAGTGCTTTGCCCCGGGGCCAGAAAAAACCCCGCTGGCCATTGGCGGGCTCCTCTTCGGTTCTATACAGCCAGTTGTACTTTCGGCTGTTCATCAAGTACAGCATGTTCAGCGGATTACAGTTGCGTATCCAGTAATTGCGGTCCGAAGGGCCTGCCTCTAGCAAGCATACCCGGTTGGCAGGGTCTGCCGATAAACGACTGGCCAGCAAGCAGCCTGCCGAACCTGCTCCAACGATAATAAAATCATACATCTGCGATTACCCGGAAGCCGTGAACACCATGATGGCAATCCTGAAGTCTGCCCCAGCGCACTTTCTGTTGCTATTGCATAATTTGCTGCGGGTCGGTGCGTTTCAGTCAACGGGTTATCCAGAATGCTCTTAAGCCTTATCGAATATACCTGTTTGCCTTGATATTGATCAGTGTTTACTATCGCGCACCTTTCAATGCACCAATTCAGGGCGTTTAACCGGTTATGGGATTCAGGAACGAACAACTGCGCTGGCAGTTGGCGAAGGGGCTTCTGCGCGCACTGCACCTGGAGCGCCTGGCTAGCCGATACAGCCGAACCACGGTTATGGCGATCTTCAATCTGGTCAACGGTGGGTTCAGCATCGCCCTGGTGTCGTTTGTGGCGCTGGTTACTCAGGAAGCGTTTATTTTTCCGTCACTGGGGGCAACCGCGTTTATTCTTTTTTATGTGCCACTGGCCCAACCCGCATCTCCGAGGAATACGTTGTGCGGGCACCTGATCGGTGCGCTGACGGGCCTGCTCAGCTTGTACCTGTTCGGTCTGCAGGAGCAGCCTTCGGCCTTTATGACCGGGGTTGATCTGCCAAGGGTTGGCGCAGCATCGCTTTCGCTGGGGCTGGCAGGGTGCCTGATGGTGCTCCTCAAAGTAGCCCACCCGCCGGCTGGCGCAACGGCGCTGATCGTCTCGCTAGGTTTGATGCCAGACCCGGCACAACTACCGGTGTTGATGGCCGGTGTCGGCTTGCTGCTGGTTCATGCGTTTCTGATGAACCGCCTCGCGGGCATTCCCTACCCGTTATGGTCGGTTAACTCTACTGCACCTCAGGGCCAAAAGGTGGCCGCAGCGGACTGAGAAACGTAACGCAGGCTCTATTTCTTCACCCACTGCCCGTCAATCAACACGAACTGACCACCGGGCGTTTTTTCTATCGCTTTTTTACCCGCCACTGTTTCTACCTGAGTGACCGGGATATCGTGTTTTTCAGCAATGCGGGTGTATTCTTCCCGGCGGGCGCTGTTGATGGCCTCTACCAAGGCGCGGGCGTCGCCTTCTGCACGCACGACGTCCAGGTAACCGGTTGGCGTTTCACCCACCAGCCCTTGCTGTTTCGCAGGCTCGAGTTTCTGTTTGGCTTCATCCAATCCCATGGCGAGCGCTGGCAGTGCCATCGCCAATGCCAGCATAAAAGCACTCAGTTGCATCAATCGTTTCATCGTCAACTCCTTGATCAGCCTTTGGTCATGCCTGGTTCCATTCAGAACAGGCCCTTCTCGCTGAACAGTTCATCCACGTCTTTATCCACTTTCACATAGATTTCGTGCTGAATCTTGACGTTCAGGTTTACCGTAATCGGTTCTTTCGGTGCCGCCATCTGCACCGTTGGTGTACAGGCAATCAATGCCAACGGAAGCATCGCGATGAGCAATGCTCTTATCACAAGCGGCCGGCGCGACCGCGATACATTCGTCATGGCTCTGCCTCCTGTCCGGATTGCTTCAGTCGTTCCTGAACACGTTCAGTCACGGCTTCGTTTACCCTGCCACTGAGCTGCAGGCTGGTTAACAGGGCGGGGATATCTTCTTCAAGATTGATGTTGAGCACCACAGGCCGCCCGCCTCTAACCTCCGGGTTTTGCCCCTCAAGCCTCAAACCCAGTATCAACCTGCCCTTATCATCGTAGTCTATCGTGCTGTCGAGCACCGAATAGTGAAAGTTTTGCAAAGCATCTACCACCTGCGCCATGGCGTCGCTGCTACCGAGCATGGCCTGCAAGCGTTCCGCCGGCAACCGCAACAAACCTCCGGGGGCAATGGCCGAGATCGTCCCCTGATGAACCTCTATACCGGCACTGCTGACCTGGATGGGAACGCGGCCGGTGAGTTCACCCGTTCCTGAGAAGCCCTCAGCCGGGTATACCTGCAGTAATCGCTCAAGGGAAACTTCGTAGACATCAACAGGCAATGTCCAGGGTTCTGCGCCCAGGTCTATGGCTCCAGGTGCTACACGTAAACGGCCATCAAGAAAATCTGCGTTTGCCTGTTGGATACTGAGGGTTCCGGCGAACAGGTTGCTCCGCGGCGCACGGTAATCTGCAAGAAAGTGAATGGGACCAATGCCGATGCCAGAGTTGATCTGATCAATCACCATGTCGCGGAAGTGGGCGGTCAAGGTATCGTCTTCCAGGCCAACCAGAAACCGCCCGTTGAGACCGGCCAGGGCGGTTCGATCCATCAGGCCATCGACGCCCTCTGCATCAAAGCGAGCATCCACCATCAACGGCGCATCCGGCTGGATGCGCAGTGATGCTTCAGCTTTTATCTGCCCGGCAGTCAGCTCCAGCAATTCCGGCCAGGATGTCAGCGTGTCAGCTAACGCCTTGCCGCCTGCCTCGCCGACAACGTCCATGGCAATCCGGGCCGCGAGGAATTTCCCGAGGACATTCTGCACGCTGATATCGGCAGCTAGGCCGGAGTCGGATTGCACCTGGCCCTGAATGGACAGGTCGTTGAGAGCGCCGTTTGCTCTGCCCTCAAACCGCCAGCTCTGTGTTTTCAGCTGCGGATGTCGAAGGTCACCAATCTCGATGATGACACGGCCGGAGATCGTGCTTCGATCTGCGAGGGAACCGGCGCCGCCAAGGTTGACCGCCAGGGTGGCATCGGACAATTCGACGCGCACTCGCGCAAGCTGAGTGCGCACGCCACCCGCATCATGAACCAGGTGTTTGGCCTGCAATACGGAGCCGGTTTTGAAGCGAACGGTGAGCGTGCGGTTATCCGCCTCAATCGCGTTGACCAGCTCGGCCCGAATGCCGGTAACCTGCCAGTTTCCAGAGTGGATATCCGGAAGTGCCAATCCGATCTGGCCCTGCTGCAACATCAGCGACCAATTGAAGGCCTGGGTCGGCGGCGACAACAGCGAGGATGCCAGCAGAATAACCAGGCAGGCCCATCGAGCCGGTAATGAAAGCACTTAACTGTCCGGTAATTGGCGGGGCAGGCGAATAAAGTCGGCCAGAGGCACCGGCCTGGAGAAATAAAAACCCTGCAGAAGATCGCAACTCCGGTGGATCAGGTCGTTCTGCTGGGCCTGAGTTTCCACGCCCTCCGCCACAACCTGTAAACCGAGATGGTGGGCCATGGTGATGATGCCTTGAACGATGGCGGCGTTATCCCGGTCGGTGTCGATCTCGTGAATGAAGCTGCGATCTATCTTGACCTTGTTGATCGGCAACTGACGCAGATAGCTGAGGCTTGAGAACCCGGTACCGAAATCGTCAATGGCCACTTTTACGCCCAGATCACGCAAGTGATGCAGCAAATCGATGGCTTTTTCTGTACCAGACATCAACAACCCTTCGGTTACTTCCAGCTCCAGCAGCGACGGGTTGATCCCGCTCTCCTCAAGTGAACAGCGGATTTCTTCGAAGAATCCGGTTCGACGAAAGTGCACCGGTGAGATGTTCACCGCAACGGTCAACGGTTCAGGGCGGCCGGCGTTGATTGTATGCAGATCTCTGCAGGCTCGGCGCAGCACCCAGCGGTCAATGTCAATGATCTGGCCGGTTTGCTCGGCCAGTGGAATAAACACCCCCGGAGGCACCAGGCCCCGCTCAGGGTGTTGCCAGCGCACCAGAGCTTCCAGCGCTTTCAACGCGCCGGTGCGCGCATCCACCACGGGCTGGTAAAAGAGCACTAACTGATCGTCTTCAACGGCCTCGAGCAGCTCCCGCCGCAAGGCAATGTGTTCACGCACCGATGTACTGGCATCACCGGCGTACCACTCCCAGGTATTGCGTCCCTGGGACTTCGCCTCGCGTACAGCCAGTTGCGCGTGCTGAATCAATTCACTGTTGTGTCTGGTTGCTCCACCCCCAAAGGCTATGCCGATACTGGCACTGATGTGGAGCACATGCTCATTAATCAGAAAAGGACGGGAAAGCACACTGAGCAGATCTTCCGCGGCTTGCAGTACGTGCTCCTCCTTGACCTGCCCACACAGCAGCACGCCAAATTCATCCCCGGCGAATCGGGCAAGAAAATCCCCGGGTTTCAGCCAGTCAGCCAACCTGGTTGCCACCGCCTGAAGCAATTGATCACCGGTGGCGTGGCCCAGGCCTTCGTTGATCGAGGTAAAGCCATCCAGATTGACCAACAGAACCGCAACATGTCGACGGGACTCGGGGTAGTCTTCGGCCAGCCTGGCTTCGAAGCCCGACCGATTGGGCAACCCTGTCAGCAGATCGTGAGTACGCTGAAAACGCAGTTTTTGTTCGTTTTCTTTTTGACGAGTTACGTCTCGTGCGATGCCATACACGCCGATGAGTTCGCCATCCAGCACGATCGGCAGGTTGGTGACTTCCATCCGGTACTTTTCACCACTGGCATTAAAGGCGCTCACTTCATAAGTCTGTGGTTGGCCTTTGCCTGCCAACTGGAACGCCCTCTGGGCACTGCTCAGGTCCTCCGGGCTGACAAACTGGCTGAAGTGCCGCCCCAGGATACTGTCTTCGGAAAAACCGGTAATCCGCTCCACACTTTTATTTGCCGCGACAAAACAGCCGGACAGATCAAGCTCGTAGACCGCATCGGGGTGGTGAGTGAACAGCGATTCATAGCGCTGCTGATGCGCCCGCAGCGCGTGTTTGTCGTGCTGCCTGGCAAGCGCCAGGGCCAGCAGCCCTGCGGCGCGCTGCGAGAGCACCAGCTGATCCGGTGTCGGACTGCAAGGGTAACGGTGGTAGGTAGCGAAGGTACCCAACAGTTCATCATCGGTACCAAGCACCGGGGTGGACCAGCAAGACACCAGCCCCTCCTGGACCGCATGGTGCCGATAAGGCGCCCAGTTTACATCATCGGCAATGCAGTAGGTCACGATGACCTTTCGATAGAACGCGGAGGTGCCACAGGTGGCCACTTCAGGGCCTATTTTTACCCGTTGCATGGCGCTGACGTAGGCATCCGACAAGCCGTCTCCAGCCACCAGACTGATGGTATCGTCCGTCGGGTTGTACAACATGAAGGTAACCAGCGCATCAGGCATCTGCCGGTCAACCATCCGGGTTACGGCCCCCAATATGTCGCTGAAGGGCGCGTGGCTGGCAATCATGTCCTGAATTTTCTGCTGATCTGCCAGTTCGGCAAGGGTCTTGTTCATGCATTTGCCCGGAAGTAGAGCATTTTTAATTGAGACTATCCTTGGTTTGGCAAAATTGCCAGCGATTGCTGAAACCGCAACGCCAGCCCGCTTCAGCTACAGGATCGTCGCCATTCCTGCTAGAATTACGTTCCTCGAAACTCTTCTGATTTCTCCGGTATACAATGACAGATCTGCAGCCAATCCCGCCAGGCACTGAACCCTCCCGTCGCTTCTCCATTGCGCCGATGATGGATTGGACCACGCCGCATTTCCGCTATCTGGCCCGCATCCTCAGCCGCCGCGCCCTGCTCTATACGGAAATGGTCACGACGGGGGCACTGATTCATGGCGATACCGAGCGTTTTTTGCGCCACGATCCGTCGGAATACCCTCTGGCACTGCAATTGGGCGGCAGCGAC
>DATGQY010000146.1:0-3889 GCA_035303925.1 Marinobacter sp.
GAGGAACGTGAGGTGGTCGCCTATCACGAGTGTGGCCACGCTTTGATGGCGTATTACATGCCCAAGGCCGACCCGCTGACCAAGATCACCATCATCCCCCACGGCATGGCGATGGGGGTGACCGAACAGACGCCCAGGGAAGACAAGTACAACTACACCGAAAGCTATCTGCGAGACCGGATCAAGGTGATGCTGGGTGGTCGCTCCGCCGAAAAGATCATCTATGGCGAGGTTAGTACCGGCGCCCAAAACGACCTCAAGGAAGCGACCAAGCTGTTGCGCCGGATGATCGGTCAGTGGGGCATGAGCGAAAAAGTCGGGCCGCTTGGGCTGGGGATTGGCGAGGAGCATGTTTTCCTGGGCCGGGAAATGGGCGCGCCCCGGGAGTACAGTGAAAAACTGGCCGAGATGATCGATTCAGAAATTCAGGCCCAGCTCATAGAACTGGAAGCGTTTACCGTGAACTTTCTGAAGGAGCACCGCCAGGAACTGGATGCACTGGCCAACGCCGTGATGAAACAGGAAACCCTGGAAACAGAGCAAATCACAGAGATACTCACCAAGGCCGGCAGCCGTAAAATTGCCTGAATTTCTGGTGCTGCTCAGGGCGTTACGATAACCGGCAGGTTCAGGTTCGCCAGCAGGGTGTCGTCACCCTGCTCGCCAAACAGACTGCATGTCCGGCTAAGCACCAACTGGGCGGCGCCCTCTTCCCTCAGCACCCTTGCCACCGCCTCGGCGCTGGCCATCGGCAATAGCCTTACCTTCGCGGCAACGCCTTCACACTGAAGATACTGCAGCAAATCCTCAGTCACCTGTTGGTCTTTACCGGTTTCTGTTCGGACCAAAACGGTCAATGACTGCTGGTTGCGCCGAGCCAACTCCGCACCGAGCCTGACCGCCCGATGGTTAGCGCCCTGATCATGATTCAGCAACACTACCACGCGATTCTGGCTGCTGGGGCCCGGCTCAGCCCACAGCAGCACGTCGCCGGGAGCCTGACGAAGCAACGTCCGGGCAGTGGAACCAAGCCTGGCGCCGTGACTACCAGACCAACCTACCCGCCCCATCACCAACAGGTCACCCGGCCCCACCAGGTTCAACACTTCCTCGGCAACACGCCCCCGGCATAGCTTCAGAGCCTGAACGAGTCCCCTCCGGGCCATCACCGCCTCCAGTGCGCGCTTCGCCTGTTCTGCCAGGGCCTGCATCCTCGCTTCCAGAGCGGCACTATCCAGAGGCCTGGCCAGCCCCGAAGTGGCGCCGACTTCCCGGGCAAAGCCATAGCCGGCGCTGCGCAACAGATTCACTTCTTCCACATAAATACCGAGCACCTCGGCATTGCGGGCGAACGCAAATTCGCCAGCCGCCTCCAGGGCGGACAGACTATGCCGGGAACCATCCAGCAGTATCAGAACCCGGCCGGCCGAGTTCACCGGCGGCTGCCCCTCAGCTCTGGCCGTTGTTGCCATTACCATTGCCTCCGTTACCAGTGACCTGATCCGATTCCTTCTTTTCGCTGACTGTCGCAAACTCAGCCAAACGGTCTGCTACCCGTCGGTTGAAACTGTATTCAGGGAAATTGCCCTCAGCGTCCGGCTCTCCCGCTTCCATCCCCGTCATCAGCTCAATCGCCTGATCAATCCGGGTAATCGGGTAAATTGCGAAACGTCCTTCACGCACCGCGTCACGCACCTCTTCGTTGAGCATTAAATGCTCAACATTACTGGCCGGCAGCAAGGCTCCCTGGCCAGCGACTCCGCCAGCCTGTTCGCAGACCTTGAAGAAGCCTTCGATTTTCTCGTTCACTCCGCCCACGGCCTGAACTTCGCCGTGCTGGTTCATGGAGCCGGTCACCGCCAGTGATTGCTTGAGCGGAACGCCGGTAATCGCCGATAACAAAACGCAGGTTTCTGCCACTGAGGCGGAGTCACCCTCCACACCGCCATAGGATTGCTCAAACGCGAGACTGGCCGACAACGACAGCTCACCCATGGGTGCATATCGGTTGGCCAGAAACCGGGACAGAATCATCACTGCTTTGCTGTGGATTGGCCCGCCCAGTTTTGCCTCACGTTCGATGTCCACCACCTGGCCCTTTCCGGGCCTGGCCGTTGCGGTAATCCGGGTGGGTTGGCCAAACCGGGTGGCACCGATTTGCAGCACCGACAAGCCGTTCACCTGACCCGCCTGCTCACCGTCCGTCGCAATCATCATCACGCCCCGGCGGATCTGCTCCAGGCTGCGTTCACGAATGCGGCTGGCACGATACTCACGTTCATCAATGGCCTGCTGGATGTGACAGAGCTCAATGCGCTCACTGCCTGCCTCGGCAGCCCAATGATCGGCCTCGCTGAGTAGATCCTTAAGCACCCGGTCGTGCGCGGTCAGCTTCTTCTGGTCACTGGCCAGACGGCTGGCATGCTCGATCAGCCGGGCAACAGCAGCGCGATCCAGTGCTTTGACGCCGGCTGAACGAGCCATGGTGGCAATCATTCGAGCATACAGGAGGTAACTTTCATCATCCCGGTCCAGATCGTCCTCAAAATCTGCCTCAACCTTGAACAAGTCCAGGAAGTCCGGATCGTAATGAGACAGGAGGTAATACAGGGTACGATCGCCCAACAACACCACTTTCACGTTCAGCGGAATCGGCTCGGGCTGCTGGCTGACGGTGGTCGCCAGACCATACAGGCGTTCGAGAGATTCAATGCGGATTTCACCGGAAAACAGAATCCGCTTTAGGCCCTCCCAAGCCATAGGCTGAGTGAGAATGCGGCGGGCATCCAGGATCAGGTAGCCGCCATTGGCCTGGTGCAAAGAGCCTGCGCGTATCAGTGTGAAATCGGTATACAGATTCCCCTGATGGGCGCGGTGCTCAATCTGACCGGTCAGGTGCTGATGGTTGGGCAAGTCTTCATACACCACCGGTGCGCCACGGGTTTCCGCGTTATCGACCAGCAAATTGACCCGATAACGATTCAGCAGTCCTGCCGGTGCGCCATTCTCGTTGTCCTGAAAGGCTTCGGCGTGCTCCACCACATCCTCACGCACGGCATCCAGATAGGCGACCACAGCCGGCAGATGGGACCACTTTTCGCGCAATTCCCCGATCGGGCCACCCAGGGTGAGCTGCACCATTTCTTCGTTAAGGGCGTGAATTCGCTCGCGCACTTCTTTGCGCAAACGCGGCACTTGCTGAATCGCCTGCTGGAGTTTCTTTTGCAGATCCTCCACTTTGGCTTCGACCAACTCTTTTTCGTCGTCGGAGAACGTCTTGTACTCCTCCGGTTCAATCACCTCGCCGTTACGCATGGGCGCGAAGGTAAAGCCGGCGGGCGTCGTCAGCATTGCGATGTTATTAGCGTTGGCTTCTTCCTGGATAACGAACAGACCTTTTTGCTGGCGCCGGGTCACTTCTTCCTGCAATTCCTGAATGCGGGCCTGATACTCCTCGCTTTCAAAAGTCGCTGGAATGGCCGTCTTCAGCTCATTGGCCAGATCGCTCATGTCCTCCTTGAACACCCGCCCCTCACCCGGAGGCAATTCGATGGCACCGGGCTTGTCGGACTGCTGGAAATTGAAGACATGACACCAATCCGGCGGCACAGGCCGGGTGGCCGCATGAGTGGCCAGGAATCGTTTGACCAGTTCGTGCTTGCCCGCCCCCGAAGGTCCCAAAACAAACAGATTGAAGCCACTGGCCCGCATGCTGGCACCGAATTCGAGGGCTCGGAGCATTCGCTCTTGACCAAACGGAAGCTCCAGATCCTCAAGGCTTGCAGTAGTGTCAAAATCCAGTTTGTCCGCTGGACAGCGGTGGAATATCTGATCCTCGGTTAACGCCGCCGGTACAGCCATTCGCTCTCCTTATTTCCCGCTTTCCAGT
>DATGQY010000147.1:0-18791 GCA_035303925.1 Marinobacter sp.
GTGCTGGCCATAAAGTGTGCCAGCAAAGTCAAACAGGTGCACTTCCAGTGACGGCCGCTTGCCATCAACCGTCGGCCGCAAGCCGATGTTGGCAACACCATCCAGCCATTCGCCGGCTTCAAGGCACGCCCGTACCACATACACTCCCCGCAAGGCAGGCATCTGATTGAGCAGAATATTGGCGGTTGGAGCGCCAATCTGTCGACCCAGTTGACGGCCATACACAACCCGGCCATGTATACGATAAGGATGCCCCAGTAACCGCTCAGCGTCCTCCAGACCGTTCACATTCAGCGCATTCCGAACCCGCGTGCTGCTAACTCGCTCACCATCGACGGTCACGGTGCGGGTGTTTTCAACGGTGAAATCGTGCTCCTGTCCAACCTGCTCCAACAAGCTGAAATCGCCCGCCCGGTCACAGCCAAAACGGAAGTCATCGCCCACAACCAGATGGCGCACGGCCAGGCCGCTGATCAGCAGGTCCTCGATAAAGCCCATGGCGGAATAGCTTCGGAAGGTTTCATCAAATCGGATACAAAGCACCATATCGATGCCTTCCGCCAGCAAGGCTTCAAACTTTTGCCGGAACGGCATCAACCGGGGCGGTGCCTCGCTGCCCTGAAAAAACTCCCGAGGCTGGGGCTCAAAAATCATCACTACCGACGGCACGCTCAGCTCAACGGCTTTTTGCCTGACCTGATCGATAATGGTTTTATGGCCCAGATGCACACCATCAAAGTTGCCAATGGTGGCCACACAGCCATCGGCGAGCGGTGAATCCGCTTGCGCGGACAGGCGCTTAAGATTGGTCAGGCCTCGAATCAGACGCATGTACTGCGAACCTTAACTTGCCAGCTGGCTTTCGGCGCATGTGCTCACGGCAATGCGCTGGTGGGAAAACGCGCGATTATACCCCAGTAGCGGGTGTGGTAGAAATCGCCGGGGTGCTTACTTCTGCCGGAACTGGCGCAGGCGAACACCGAACAGCATCAGAGTCACAAAATAGGCCGCCACACCCACTACCACCAGAACAGCCATATCGGATGCCCGCTTCATGCCTCCGGCTGCCAACCAGTCCACTACAGGAACATTCAGCCAGAGCACGACAGCTGCCAGCGCGGCATTCGCTGCTGCCAGTTGCAACAGAAACCTGGGCCAGCCCGGCTGGCTTTTCCAGGCGCCTTCCTTACGCAGGCCACGCCAGAGCAGGTAGCCGTTCAGCCAGGCAGACATCGAGGTGGCCAGGGCCAGACCGGCGTGAGCCAGCGGAACGATCAACGCCAGGTTAAACACCATATTGGCGACCATGGCTATTACGCCAATCTTCACCGGTGTTTTGGTGTCCTCCCGCGCAAAGAAACCGGGGGCAAGCACTTTAATCAGCATGAACGCCAGTAAGCCGGCGGAATAGGCCCGCAAACTTTGAGCCGACATGGCCACGTCCCTGTCGGTCACTTCACCATAATGGAACAGGGTCGCAATCAACGGTTCAGCCAGCAGCGCCAGCGCCAAAGCCGCAGGCACACCAATCAACAACACCGCCCTGACCGCCCAGTCCAGCGTGGCGGCAAACTGATCAGCCGAGGCTGCCGCATGCTTGCGGGACAGGCTGGGCAGAATAACGGTCGCAATGGCAATCCCGAACACTCCGAGCGGTAATTCAGACAGGCGGTCAGAATAGTACAGCCAGGACACACTCCCGGTTTGCAGGAACGACGCCAGCACAGTGTCCAGCAACAAATTGATCTGGCTGACAGACACACCGAACAGCGCCGGCACCATCAGCTTCAATATCCGGCTGACACCTTCGTGGCGGTAATCCACCCGCGGTCTCGGCATCAGGCCAAGCCGCATCAGGAAGGGCAACTGAAAGAACAATTGCAGGGCGCCGGCGATAAACACCCCCCAGGCCAGCGCCATAACCGGCTCTTCCATCAGCGGGGCCAGGAAAATAGCCGCGCCGATCATGGCCAGATTCAGCAACACCGGTGTAAAGGCAGGGACCGCGAAACGGTCATAGCTGTTCAGAATACCGCCTGCAAACGCGGTCAGGGAAATCAGCAAAAGATAGGGAAAGGTAATCCGCAGCATGTCGCTGGCCAGTGCGAATTTCACTTCATCCCCCAGGAAGCCGGGGGCAAAGATGGTCGTAAGTACCGGCGCCCCCAACATGGCAACCAGTGTCACTGCCAGCAACACCAGCCCGAGCGAACCCGCCACGGCATCCACCAGCCGCTTCACCTCGGAAATATCGCGATTTTCCCGATAAGAGGACAACACCGGCACAAACGCCTGAGAAAAAGCACCCTCGGCAAATAACCTGCGCAGGAAGTTGGGAATCTTGAAGGCGACAAAAAAGGCGTCAGCTGCGGTGCCGGCGCCAAAGTAGCGGGCAATAACCATATCCCGAACCAAGCCCAGCACCCTGGACATCATGGTCATAACGCCAACCACACCGGATGAGCGTAGCAAACCCGGCGCCTTCGGGGGCTCTTTAACAGGCGATTGTTGATCCGTTGGCGGCAGTTCCGAAGGCATGTTTAGCAATCCAGAGTTCAGTTAACGGCATTTCGGTAATCCACAGGGCGGGCCAGAGGCCGCAACCGGCCCCGTGCAGCGATGCGGGAGTGTATCACAGGCCTTTACAACACGGGGATTACTGCTGCGCCAGCCTTGACATTTCCGGCGTTCGGCGGCATAGTTCCGCGTCAATTATTTCGACGCGCTGGTTTTTGCGCGCACGCGATCTAAACATATTCCGTTTTTATAGCAACGAATTTCAGGAGTTTTACGGTGGCAAATTCCCCGCAAGCCAAAAAGCGCGCTCGTCAGAACGAGAAAAACCGCAAGCATAACGCCAGCCTGCGTTCTATGGCGCGTACTTACATGAAGAAAGTTGATGCCCAGATCAAGGCAAGCGACTACGAAGGCGCCCAAGCTGCTCTGAAGCAGGCCCAGCCGATTCTGGACAGCATGGTCAACAAGGGCATCTTCGCCAAGAACAAGGTTGCTCGTCACAAGAGCCGCCTGAACGCCAAGATCAAGGCCCTGAAAGCTGCCTGATCTCTGCGCTCATAAAAAAAACCGGCCTGCGAGCCGGTTTTTTTGTGCCTGAAATTCAACAAGTCCGCTTAGACCACCACCAGATTATCCCGATGAATCATCTCTTCATCGGAAACATAACCCAGAACTTCCGCAATACGATCACTCGAACGCCCCGCAATGGCGCGAGCTTCATCGGCATCGTAATTCACCAATCCCCGGGCAATCTCTCTACCACCCAGATCGACGCAAGACACCATTTCACCCCGGCGAAACTGACCAGCCACCGCCTTCACACCAACTGGCAAAAGACTTCTGCCACCCTGGCGCAAAACCTTTACGGCACCGTCGTCCAGCGCCAGGGTGCCGCGAGTCTGCAGATGACTGGCAATCCACTGTTTGCGGGCTGCCATTCTGCCCTGCTCCGGTAGCAGCAAGGTGCCAATAACATCGCCCTGGCGCAGACGAGCAATTGCGTGCTCTATTCGCCCCCCCACAATCACCGTGAACGCACCGGAACGCGCCGCCAGCCTGGCTGCACGGAGTTTGGTGAGCATACCACCACGACCAAGGGCACCCGCACCACCACCCGCCATGGCATCAAGGTCACGGTCGTCGGCCTTACACTCGGTGACCAACTCCGCATCTTCGTGTTTGCGCGGGTCCTTGTTGAACAGCCCGAGCTGGTCAGTGAGAATGATCAGGCCGTCAGCTTCGATGAGATTGGTGACCAACGCACCCAAGGTATCATTGTCACCAAAACGGATTTCATCGGTCACCACCGTGTCGTTTTCATTAACGATGGGCACCACGCCATAATCCAGCAACGTCCGCAGTGTGCTGCGGCCATTCAGGTAACGCTTGCGGTCGGAAAGATCGTCGTGAGTCAGCAAAATCTGCGCGGTGTGGATATCGTGGCGCTTGAACTGGGCCTCCCAGGTTTGCACCAGGCCCATCTGACCGACGGCAGCGGCGGCCTGCAACTCATGCAGGTGCTGAGGGCGGGCATTCCAGCCCAGCCGACTCATCCCTTCAGCAACAGACCCTGACGACACCACCACCACCTCGACACCGTCAGCGATCAACTCAACGATCTGATCCACCCACAAACCGAGGGCCGCCACATCCAACCCTTTGCCGTCGTTGGTGAGCAAGGCACTGCCGATTTTGATAACCAGGCGGCGGGCCTTGCGGAGCTGGAGGCGTTCACTCATGGTAGCGGTACAGTCTCATCAAGTTGCTGATTATTCTGGCGCGTAAACCACTTCGACGTCGTAATCGTCGTCGTCAAAGTCGTCATCATCGTCATCTTCTTCGCGGGCCGCCCTGCGGGCCTGACGGTCCGATTCGATCTTGGCCCGAGCCTCCTCGTCCATGCGGCGACGGCGGGCCGCTTCCTGCTCGGCAAGGTCCGGATTCTCAGCTTCTTCCTCAGCCTGCTCTTCAATCCAGCGCATAACCGCCTGCACCAGGGGCCTGGTGCCCTCGCCCGTCAGAGCGGACACGATAAACACAGGACCTTCCCAGCCAAGCTCATCCACGATAGCCTGGCAATGAGCCTTGCGATCTTCCTCCGGCACCATGTCCACTTTATTCAGAACCAGCCAGCGAGGCCGGCCAGCCAGGGTTTCACTGAACTTTTCCAGCTCATGGACGATGGCCTTAACTGCCGCGACCGGAGACGAACCGTCATATGGCGCTACATCCACCAGATGCAGCAGCAGCCGGGTACGCACCAGGTGCTTCAGAAACCGGATACCCAGGCCCGCACCCTCAGCAGCACCTTCAATCAGCCCGGGAATGTCAGCTATTACGAAGCTCTGGTGAGCCTGCACACTGACTACGCCCAGATTAGGCACCAGAGTCGTGAACGGATAGTCCGCGACTTTGGGCTGCGCCGCAGACACCGAACGAATGAAGGTGGACTTGCCCGCATTGGGCATACCCAACAGCCCCACATCCGCCAACACCTTCAGCTCCAGTCTCAGGTTCCGGGCTTCGCCCTCAGAGCCCTTTGACGTCTGACGCGGCGCACGATTGATGGAAGACTTGAAGCGGGTATTGCCCAGCCCGTGAAAACCGCCCTGGGCCACCTTGAGACGCTGCCCCTCTTTGGTCAAATCACCCAGCACTTCGTGCGTATCCATATCCACGACAGTCGTGCCAACCGGCACCGGCAACACAAGATCTTCACCTTTGGTACCGGTGCAGTTACGACCCGACCCCGGCTCGCCATTCGGAGCTTTGTGCCGACGCTGAAAACGGTAGTCAATCAGCGTGTTCAGGGCACTGTCCGCTTCCAGGTAGACGGAACCCCCATCCCCGCCGTCACCGCCGTCGGGACCACCCTTGGGTATGTACTTTTCCCGCCGGAAACTCAGGCAGCCATGGCCGCCTTTTCCCGCTTCAACAATGATGGTGGCTTCGTCTACAAATTTCATACGCCTGATGCCTTTGCATAAACTAAAAAGCCCCGCAGCCTCATGGAAGCTTTGCGGGGCTCCGGATTCACCTGAGGAACTGATCAGATCAGCATATCAGGCAAATCCAAGGTTCGACAGAACCGGATCGCCGCTGCTTACGCAGCTGGAACGATGCTCACGAACTTGCGGTTCTGCGGGCCTTTGGTTTCGAACTTCACCTGACCTTCCGCTTTCGCGAACAGGGTGTGGTCCTTGCCAATGCCTACGTTACTACCAGCGTGGAAACGGGTACCGCGCTGACGGATGATGATGCTGCCTGCAGTGACAGTCTCGCCGCCGTAGCGCTTGACACCAAGTCGTTTAGACTCGGAATCGCGACCGTTACGGGTACTACCTGCTGCTTTTTTGTGAGCCATGACAGGCCTCCTTAATTAGGGGGTTATTCCAGAGCTTAGCCCTGAATACCCGTGATCTTGACTTCAGTAAACCACTGACGGTGGCCCTGACGCTTCATGTGATGCTTACGACGACGGAATTTGATGATATTGATCTTGTCGTGACGACCATGGCTAACCACTTCAGCGGTAACCTTGGCACCGTCAACAACAGGAGCACCCACTTTAACGTCGTCGCCGTTCGCTACCAGCAGAACGCGGTCAAACTCAACTGAGCCGCCGGTTTCAACTTCCAGCTTTTCCAGCTTCAGAGTTTCGCCTTCTTTAACACGGTGCTGTTTACCACCGCTAACAATAACTGCGTACATTCTATGTCTCCGCGATTGACCCATCCCTGCTCTTATCCACCTGGTTCTAAGGGAAGCACTTCGGCAACCCTATAGCAGGGAGCGCAGGTTGGGATGAGTTGGGCGCGTGATTGTACGAAAAGGTGCCCGGCAATACAAGCGAGTTTACGACTCAAGTTGACACTGTAGGCAGCAATACCTAGCATTGCCGCGACCTGCCCGAAAACTCAACGAAAACACCAGCAAGGGACTTACCAGCCCCATGACAGCTCAACGCATCCACGACACCGTAGCGGAAGACTTCAGCCGCGTTAATGATCTTATTATCCAGCGGCTTGCCTCGGATGTCCCGATGGTGGAGAAAATCGCCCATTACATCATCGAAAGTGGCGGCAAGCGCTTGAGACCCCTACTGGTATTGCTGGCGAGCCAGGCTGCAGGCTATAACGAGAACGATCACCTGAAACTCGCCGCCGTTATTGAATTCCTTCACACCGCCACGCTACTGCACGACGATGTGGTGGACACTTCTGATATGCGTCGGGGCCGCAGCACCGCCAACGCCAAGTGGGGAAACGCACCCAGCGTGCTGGTCGGTGATTTCCTCTATGCCCGGGCGTTCGAGATGATGGTGGAGCTGAAAAGCCTGCCTATCATGAACGTGCTGTCCCGCGCCACCGCTGTCATCGCTGAAGGCGAAGTGATGCAGCTGATGAACGTGAAGAATCCGGATCTGACCGAAGACCAGTACATGGTGGTCATTCACAACAAAACCGCCATGCTTTTTGAGGCTTCGTCCCATACTGGCGCGCTGCTGGCCGGGGCCAGCCCTGAACAGGAAGCGGCCCTGAAAGACTACGGCAAACACCTGGGCCTGGCCTTTCAGCTGGTGGATGACGTTCTGGACTATCAGGGCGATGCAGAAACCATGGGAAAGAATGTGGGCGACGATCTGGCCGAAGGTAAAACCACGCTGCCTCTGATCTATGCCATGGCCAATGGCACAGAGGAAGAGCGCCACTTGATTCGCCAGGCAATCCGCAAGGGTGGCCTGGACGATTTGCCGAAAGTTCTGGCGATTGTGAAAAGCTCCGGCGCTATCGAGTACACCATGGCCAGAGCCAGAGAGCAGGCGCAGGCCGCGCGCAACCTGCTGTCCTGTCTGCCGGAATCCCGCCACAGGAATGCTCTCGAACTCCTGACAGAAGTGGCCGTGGCACGCGTCAGCTGAGACACTCGCGCCCATGGGGCGCGTCAAAATCCAGTTCCGGACCTACCGGCACAATCTGTGTCGGATTAATGGTGCGCTGGCTAACGTAGTAGTGCTGCTTGATCTGCCGCAGATCCACCGTTTCCGCGACCCCCGGCACCTGGTATAGCTCGCGCAGGTATTCAGACAGATTCGGGTAGTCCCGGATTTGCTGGCGATTGCATTTGAAGTGACTGTAATACACGGCATCAAATCGGATCAGCGTCGTAAACAGGCGCCAGTCGGCTTCGGTCAGTTGTGCACCAGCCAGGTAACGCTGCTTTGACAGCGTTTCTTCGAGCCAGTCCAGCGAATCAAACAGAGCATTGTAAGCAGCCTCATAGACATCCTGAGCCGTGGCAAAACCGGCCTTGTAGACCCCGTTGTTTACCGAGTCGTAGACCCGCTCATTCACCGCATCGACCTTAGCCCGAAGAGATTCAGGGTAAAGATCCAGCTCCGAGTTGACCCCATCCAGACCATTGAAGGCCGAGTTGAACATGCGGATGATGTCCGCTGACTCATTGCTCACAATGCTCTCTTGCCGCCTGTCCCAAAGCACCGGCACCGTCACCCGCCCCGAGTAGTCCGGAGCCGCTCGCGTATAGAGCTGATGCATGAACTCTGAGCCATACAGGTGATCCTCGTGCGCAGGATGCCCGGGCCTGAATTCCCAGCCATTTTCCACCATATCCGGGTGCACAACCGACACTGAAACGTGCGCCTCCAGATTCTTCAAGGCCCGGAAAATTAACGTCCGGTGCGCCCAAGGGCACGCCATAGACACGTAGAGGTGGTAACGTCCGCTCTCTGCGGCAAAGCCACCCTCTCCTGCCGGCCCCTGGGAGCCGTCCTGTGTCACCCAGTTGCGGAATCGGGCCGCCTCGCGCTCAAATCTGCCACCGGTCTTGCCCGTGTCGTACCACTGATCATGCCATTGACCGTCAATCAACAAACCCATTGAAACCTCCGATTGAGTCTGCGCCCCGCGAAATACGGCTAACCTGTCCGCAGGCGCCTGACCCCGTTAACAATTATTGAAGACAGGCTAACGGGTTGGCTGCTAGGCTGATAGCAAGCATTTCTGGCAGACACTTTCAGATAATTCGAACATGCATACAGCAATTACGATTGACGCACTCAAAGTACTCGACGCCATTGATCGCAAGGGCAGCTTTGCCGGGGCAGCAGGCGAGCTATTCCGGGTTCCGTCCGCCATCAGCTATACGGTGCAGAAGCTTGAGGAAGACCTCAACGTCAGCATATTTGACCGTAGCGGTCACAAGGCCGTGCTGACACCGGCAGGCCGCTATCTTCTCGACGAAGGACGCTCCCTCCTGGAAGCCGCCGAAAACCTGGCGCATAGCACCCAACAGGTGGCACAAGGCTGGGAGACCCGACTAAGAATTGGCTTCAATTCGTTGCTGCCCGCCGAATGCCTGTTTCCCGTCATTGCCGAGTTCCAGAAACTCGGGGTACCGGTGGATGTACAGATTATTGAAGAAGTGTTTGCCGGCGCCTGGGATGCACTGCAAAGCCGGCGTGTCGATATGGTTGTCGGGGCTGACCAGTTGAGCAAGCCGGCAGGATCGTTCACCACAAAAGCACTGGGGGACGTGCCCTTCGTGTTTGCGGTTGCTGCCAATCACCCCCTGGCCGGCGCCAGCGAGCCTCTCACAGAGTCGGAAATTGCCAGGTACCCGGCAGCGGTTGCTGCCGACACCTCCCGTTCATTGCCTCCCGGGCATGCAGGGATCTTTCGTCGGCAGCGAACAATCACCGTCAGCAATATCGATCAGAAGATTGCCGTACAGCAGGCAGGCCTCGGCGTAGGCTGGCTGCCCCAGCCTCGGATATGCCACCAGCTCGCCGAGGGTTCACTGGTGGCCAAGGAAGTACACGAGCCGAGAACCCCCATCAGCATCCACCTTGCCCGCCACAGCGACGACAAGGGCAAAGCGCTGATGTGGTTCTGGAACCAGCTCGGTCAAGAGGGCGCTCTCCGGCACTGGCTGCAAGCAGAACAGGCCTGAGGCAACACAGCCAACCGCACCCGGGGCACTTTACGATATACTGCCTGCCCGCCTGAACAAACGTGACACACAAGGGAGTGAGCTAGATGCGTCAGCTGTCGGAACTGGATGCCTCGTTTCTGTATCTGGAGTCAGAAACCACGCCCATGCACATAGGCGGCGTCTATCTTTTCGATGCCAGCGGGCTGGCAAACCCTCTCCCCTTCAGCACGTTTGTTGCCTATTTGCGCAGTCGCCTGCACGTCGCCCCACTGTTTCGACAGAAACTAAAGGAAATCCCGCTCCGGCTTGGCCGCCCTTACTGGATTGATGATCCCGAATTCAGCATCGAGCGCCACCTGGCCTACGTCAATCTTGGCGAGCACGGGCAACAGGCGAGCATCATGTCACTCGCGTCAAAGATCCTGGAAGAACCACTGAAGAGAGATCGTCCCCTTTGGCACATCACCTTTGTGGACGGCTTCCAGCTTGAAAGCCCGGAAGGTGAAAAGGAAGGCTTTGCCCTGATCGTGAAGCTGCACCACGCCTCCATTGACGCCTTCAGTGGGGAAGAAATCATGGGCAAACTTCTGGAGTACACACCAGAGCCCAGAGCCATCAGCTTACCTCGCCCCTGGCAGCCCAGGCCCGAGCCTTCCGAAGAACGGGTATTTCTTCAAGCCAGCGCAAACATGCTGAAAACCCCCATGCAGTTTGCATCACTGGCTTACAGTGCCGCAGAAGCCACGGCCCGCGGGCTGATCCAGAAGCAACTGCATAAGCTGCCACTACCGCTACCCCTGTTTACAGCGCCCCACAGCCCGTTCAACCGACAGATCACCGCAAACCGGAAGATCGTTTCTGCCAGCGTTGAATTGTCGCGTTTAAAAGCCATCAAGGCGAGCCTGGGAGACGTCACTCTCAATGATGTGGTGCTTGGCCTCTGCGCTGAAACCCTGCGCAAATACCTGACCTTGCAAGGCATAGACAACACGAAATCCCTGGTTGCCATGACCCCCATTTCGGTAAGATCCAGCAGTTTGCGTCGGGCTACCGGTAACCAAATGTCGGCTATGTTATTGGATCTGGCTACCGCCGAGCCTGATCCGGCCGCCAGAATCCGGCGCATTCATCGCAACGCGGTTGAATCGGAACCCTACAGAGAGGCGATTGCCGCCGACCGCCTTACCGAGCTATTGCCATCCACGCTTCTGGCCCTGTCGGCCCGGCTTTATTCCGAACTTCAGGTTGCTCAGCGCTACCACCCACTTTTCAACTTGCCCATTACTAATGTACCAGGACCTCAGGTGCCGCTGTTTCTGCAAGGCGCGAAACTGATTCAGCAATACAACAGCGCCCCCCTGTTCGACAGCCTGGGACTTGTGGTGGTCGCAGTGAGCTACGAAGGCAAGCTTACGCTCAATTTCACGTTATGCCCGGACGTTGTGCCCGACGGCGAAAGCCTGAAACACCTGGTGCACGATAGCCTCGACGCCATTGAAAAGATGGCAGCTAAGGCCAGCGTAGACCAAACTCCGGAACACATAACGTCAAACACCCCAAGCCTGACGGATGGGGTGCTGAGTTATCTGGAAGAACTCCTGAAGAAGCGCTTGCCGAAAATCAAGCGTTAACCTGGAGTCCGCCGATTACTCAAAAGCCCAGCGAAGAAAGGTTTTCTTCTCTTCCTCAGTCGCCTCAGCCCAGAGCGACTGCAAGGCCTCCAATGTGCTGTCCGGGGCTGCCTCAGACGATGTCACACCCGGCCCTGACACCGGGGTTCTTGCTGAGGACTGACCACTCCAGGCCTCGGCACGAGCGACAACCTCACCACTCGCATCGATAATAGCTGGAGCAAAACGGTCCCTCAGCGCTTCGGCCTGCTGACGGCTAGTCGGCTTTTCAAACTGGAAACTGTAGACAACACCCGGCTGTGCCTCAAAACGTGCAACTTTGGGTTCGGTTTCGACAACGTGGACCTTGGATTCACCGTTGTTAACGACACCGGTTTTTGCCCAAATCGTCTTGTAGGTGAACACCACCTCGTTGCTGCCCGGCGGCAGACCATAATCCAGTGCCAGGTCATCCATCAGATAGTTCGTCATTGCTTTACCATTGACCCGGGCCACCTGAATATCGCCGGGCGCTTTCAGTACCGCAGGCTCGGTTGCGGCCGGTAAATCACCCTCCCAGGTGTCGACTCGAGTCAGTGAAGACGCACAGCCAGCCATCAACAAACTCATCGCGAGTGCCGTCAACTTGAAAACCCTACCAACGTGACACATACTCATTTTTGCACCCTTTGTAAAAAAATGTTGAATTTGGCTGTAATTGGACTAATTCTAAACAGGTCGGCCCAAACAATGCGATGCCCGAAAAGAAAAAAATAAGTGGGCTCAGGAGAAAACATGGACATTCAAAGCCGGTCGGGCGAAAACACACCGCCCCCATTTCGGAGTAGCCGCTTCTTTTGTGTGGGAAGCAAATGGTATTTCACTACCCGGGAAGGCTTTGACAGCGGGCCTTTTGCATCCCGGGAGAGAGCCGAGATTGGTCTCAAGCGTTTTCTCCATGTGGTGCGGCTGCTACCGGAAGAACAACAGCTCCACTGAAAGCGTACCGCCCCCCAGAACTCATGCCTTTCACACCATGAAAGGCATTATCCACAGGTCTATGGCCCACAGACAGCCAAGGGCCATAAGTCCGGCGACAACGTCATCAACCATAATTCCCAGCCCCCCGGGCATTCGGGCATCAAGCCAACTGATCGGCCACGGCTTGAGTACATCAAAAAAGCGGAACAGCATGAACGCCATCAGAACACCGTAGACCTGATCCGGGAACAACCCGAGCGCGATCCACATACCGACAAATTCATCCCAGACGATACCACCGTGGTCGTGTACCTTGAGGTCATCTGCGGTCTTACCACACAGCCAGATGCCGACCACAAAGGCGGCCAGCACAATCAGCCAGTAGGCGACCGGCGGCAGCCAGGCAAAGCTGTACCACACCGGGATGGCTGCAAGACTGCCCCACGTTCCCGGGGCCCTCGGTGCAGCGCCACTGCCAAAACCAAAAGCCAGCAGATGCACAGGGTTGCGCAGAAATCCGGGCGGCAGCAGCGCCTGAGAGTTTTCCGGCTCCTGCAGCATTTCGTCGTCAGTCAAACAGACCTCCCAAAATGATCGAATCCTCGATGCCCCGCTTCTGCATCGACACCTTTAACCCTCAGGCCAGGCTCACGCTGAACCTGCCCGACAACCGTTAACCGGCTTTTCAGGCCTGAATCCAGCCCTTCCAGCACCTCCGGGGCGATGGTCAAGCACAGCTCATAATCATCGCCGGCACTCAACGCCAATGCCAAAGCCCGATCACCCTGCAGCTGGGTCAGTTCGGGCGACACCGGAATCTTCGTGGCATCAAGCTCCGCTCCCACTCCGGAAGCATCCAGAATGTGTTGCAGATCGGCGAGCAGCCCGTCCGAGATATCAATTGCTGCCGACGCCTTGCCCACCAGCCCCTGGCCCAGAGCCAACCGGGGTTGCGGATAATGGTAGCGTGACAGCACCGCCTGTTGTAGAAGTGAAGGCACCGGCTCTTCGAGATACGCCAGCGCCGCACCGGCATCACCTAACGGCCCGGTCACGCATACCAGGTCGCCGGGCCGGGCACCGGAACGGCGCAAGGCCTGCCCCTCAGCCACCGTACCATGAACCTGAATAGAAAGGGTTAAAGGCCCGCGGGTGGTATCACCTCCGGCAAGTTTGATACCAAAGGCTGCGCTCGCTTTTGCCAGACCATCCGCAAACCCACCGAGCCAGCCCGGGTCCGCGGCAGGCAAGGTCAACGCCAGGGTAAAGCAGACGGGGTCGGCCCCCATGGCAGCAAGGTCGCTGGTCGCGACCGCCAGCGCACGCCAGCCAAGGTAATCAGGAGGGTAGTTCAGAGGAAAGTGGACACCCTCAACAACAGTGTCCACTGAAAACACCAAGTCACAACCCGATGGCACTCGCTGAATGGCACAGTCGTCACCGGGGCCAAGCACGAGCTGATCCTGCCTGGTGTTGTCAGCCACTGGCTGAAAATACTGCCGAATCAGCTCGAACTCACCCATGAATCAGCGAGGACGGGTCTCAGCCAGCCTCAGGCGGCGACTGAGCTTGTCCAGGATACTGTTCACAAACTTGTGGCCTTCGGTACCGCCAAAGCGCTTGGCCATTTCAATGCCTTCGTTAATCACCACTTTGTAGGGCACATCAATTCGATGTTTCAGTTCATAAGCCCCCAAACGAACAATGGCCAGCTCGACCGGATCCACTTCTTTCAGCGGACGATCCAGGAAGGGCTCCAGCAGTTTATCCAGCTCGGCCTGTTCCCGGTGCACACCCCGCAAGACATCGCGGAAGTACATCACATCTACCTTGCTCATGTCGTTATCGACCATGAATTCGGCTTCGATGTCGGAAATCGGTGTTTTGCTGAAGTGCCTCTGGTAAAGCCCTTGCATAGCAAGAGCTCTGGCCCGGCGACGATCGCCGGCCTTTGGCTTGCTGGTATTCCCCGGTTGGGGAGTAGTATCACCCGCTTCGTTCATTACTCACCCAACTTTTTGAACAGACTGACCATTTCCAGCGCAGTAATGGCCGCTTCCGCGCCTTTGTTGCCGGCTTTGGTGCCGGAGCGCTCAATGGCCTGCTCGATGGAGTCCACTGTCAGTACGCCAAAGGTTACAGGTACGTCGGTTTCCAGGCTGACCGCTCCCAGGCCGCTTGAGGCTTCGCCCGCTACGTATTCGAAATGCGGAGTGCCGCCGCGAATGACTGCACCCAGGGCGATAATGGCATCATAGTCGGAGGTTTCTGCAACACGCTTGACCGCCAGCGGCATTTCATAAGCACCCGGCACCCGGATGATCGCGATGTCGTCATCAGCAATGCCATGACGGCGCAGAGTATCGACCGCGCCATCAACCAGACTTTCTACAACAAAACCGTTAAAACGGCCGACAACCAGCGCGTAACGACCGCTGCACTGGGTAAAATCACCTTCAATTACTCGGATATCTGCCATCTCGGGCTCCTTCACGGGTCACAGCGGTTCCGCTGCGACCAGGTTAATCATTCGGGGGTATAGGGTACGTATTCCACCACTTCCAGGTCGAAACCGGAGATGGCGGAAAACTTTACCGGCGGACTGAGCAAGCGCATCTTGCCCACGCCAATGTCACGTAGAATCTGGGAACCGGTGCCCACGGTGAAGTACACACCGGAGCTGCCTTTACCAGAAGAACCCCGGCCTTCATCAAAAAACTCCTGGATGCGATCTTCCAGGTTGTAGCTGTCTTCGGCACTGTTCAACAGCACCACCACACCCCGGCCTTCATTGGCCACTTTTTCCAAGGCATGGTGCAACGGCCAGCTTCTGGAGTCCTTACGACGGGCACCCAACAAATCCCGGAGCGTATCGGTAATGTGAACACGCACATAAACCGGCTCGTCAGGAGAAATATCCCCCATGACCATCGCCAGATGGGTGGAACCCTGAATGTTATCCCGGTAGGTGCGCAGCTTGAACACACCGTACTCGGTGTCCAACTCGTTCTCTTCCACGCAGGCCACGGTTTTTTCATTCATGGTGCGGTAGTGGATCAGATCGGCAATGGTACCGATTTTCAGGCCATGCTCGTCCGCGAACTTTTCGAGGTCCTCACGGCGCGCCATGGAGCCGTCGTCGTTCATGACTTCACAGATAACACCCGCAGCCTCGCAACCCGCCAGCGCGGCCAGATCACAGGAAGCTTCTGTATGGCCCGCGCGGCTAAGCACACCACCGGGGTCTGACATCAACGGGAAAATGTGGCCGGGCTGAACCAGGTCAGAAGCTTTGGCATCCCGAGCGACAGCGGCCTGTACCGTGCGGGCACGGTCAGCGGCTGAAATGCCGGTCGTTACGCCTTCCCGGGCTTCAATAGACAGTGTGAACTTGGTGCCGAAGCCCGAGGCATTCTGCTGCACCATCAACGGCAAGCCAAGTTGCTCACAACGCTGCCGGGTCATAGGCATGCAAATCAGACCACGACCAAACCGGGCCATGAAGTTGATGGCTTCCGGCGTGCAGTGCTCTGCCGCCATCACCAGATCACCTTCGTTTTCGCGGTCTTCGTCATCCATCAGGATTACCATCTTGCCCTGACGAATATCTTCGATGATTTCTTCAATGCTGTTCAGTGCCATACGGTTCTGCACCCTGTCATCCCGGCCGCTACTCGAAACGGCTCAGAATAATGAATTGAATGATTAGCGACGAGCCAGGATCAAGCGCTGATCCTCCCCCACCTGGCGGCGTTCCAGCACTTTCCATTGCACCTTGTCAGCCATGACTTCTATGGGCAGATGTGCCGTCGGGCGACCGGTACTTCCCAGAAACACCGGGGCCTGGTACAGCCATAACTCATCCACCAGATTTTCATTGATGAAGGTTCCGGCCAATGTTGGCCCCGCTTCAACCAGCAACTCATTGATGCCCATTTCCCCGAGCGCATCCAACAGTTCTGCTACATCGACACCGTTGTCTTTCCAGGCAACCCCCGTCAGGCTGACCCCCAAGGCTGCAAGATCCTGTGCCGGTGCCGTGGCCAGCGTCGAGCTGGCGCAGAATACCTGCACATTGCCACCCCGGAGAATACGGGCCTCCGCCGGGGTGCGGGCATCACGATCGGCAATCACCCTCAATGGCTGGCGCGATGGGTCTGTGGCATCACCAATGTCGCCCATTTCATCCCGGCGCACCGTCAAAGAGGGGTCATCCGCCAAGACCGTGCCGACTCCCGTCAGAATAGCATCACTCATGGCACGCAGCCGCTGTACATCGCGACGAGCCTCCGGCCCGGTAATCCACTGGCTTTCACCAGAGGCCATTGCCGTGCGGCCGTCAAGGCTCGCGGCCATTTTCAGTCGCACCCATGGCCGGCCCTTATTCATGCGATTCATGAAACCAGGATTAAGGCGGGCTGCGGCTTCACCGAGCACACCTTCGGTCACTTTGATGCCAGCATCCCGCAGCATCTCAAGCCCCCGACCGGAAACCGACGGGTTCGGATCTTTGGTGGCTGCAAACACCTGGGCAACGCCGGCATCAATTAATGCCTTGGCACAGGGCGGAGTGCGGCCATAATGGCTGCAGGGTTCCAGCGTTACGTAAGCTGTTGCCCCACGCGCCTCATACCCGGCCTGACTCAGCGCCCGAACTTCTGCGTGAGCCTCACCAGCTCGTTCATGCCAGCTTTCACCCACAATTCGGTTGCCCCTGGCAATCACACAGCCAACACGGGGATTCGGGTGGGTAGAGTAACGACCACGCCAGGCCAGCTGAATGGCCCGGGCCATCATTGCCCGGTCACGGTCAGAAATCATGCCTTGCCTTTGTCAGACTGGTTATCGGCCAGCACCCGGGCGACATCCACGGCAGCCTCGCCGTTACCCTGAGACAAGCGCTCGATCTCTTCCTTGAATTCATTGATATCCTGAAAGCTACGGTAAACCGAAGCGAATCGCACATAAGCGACTTTGTCCAGCTGGCGCAGCTCGGTCATTACTTCCTCACCCAGCTGCATGGACTTCACTTCGCGCTCGCCGGTTGCCCTCAACCGGTATTTGATTCGGTTCAGTGCCGCATCAATTTCCTCAATACTCACCGGTCGCTTTTCCAGCGCTTTCATCAAGCCGGCCCGCAACTTTTCTTCATCAAAAGGCTGGCGGGTACCGTCCTGCTTGACTACCCGCGGCATCACCAGTTCGGCTGTTTCGAAGGTGGTAAACCGCTCATGACAGGACAAGCACTCCCTGCGGCGGCGTACCTGATCACCCTCGGCCACCAGGCGCGAATCAATCACCTTGGTATCGGCTTCACCACAGAAAGGACAATGCATAATTCACAGGCTCCGGAAAGGAAGAACCCGGATGGTCCTTGCGGAGCACCCGGGCAGGCACATTACCGTGCGTTTCAGCCGTAAACCGGGAAGCGGGCACACACCGCTTCAACCTGTTCACGTACGCGGCTGATCACGGCGTCGTCTTCAAGGTTGTCGAGGATGTCGCACATCCAGCCGGCCAGGTCACGGCACTCCTGCTCACCAAAGCCGCGAGTGGTAACCGCCGGAGTACCGATACGCAGGCCGGAGGTCACGAACGGCGAACGCGGATCGTTCGGAACGGCGTTCTTGTTCACAGTGATGTGGGCGCGGCCCAGGGCGGCGTCGGCATCTTTACCCGTGATGTCCTGCTTGATCAGGCTGACCAGGAACAGGTGGTTTTTGGTGTCACCGGAAACCACATCAAAGCCGCGCTCGATGAACACTTCGGCCATGGCGGCAGCGTTCTTGATTACCTGCTGCTGGTAGGCCTTGAATTCGTCGCTCATGGCTTCCTTGAAGCACACAGCCTTGGCGGCGATCACGTGCATCAGCGGGCCACCCTGGCCACCCGGGAAGACGGCAGAGTTCAGTTTCTTCTGCAGGTCTTCGTCGTCGCAGGCCAGGATCAGGCCGCCACGGGGGCCGCGCAGAGTCTTGTGCGTAGTGGTGGTGACAACGTGAGCGTGAGGAACGGGATCCGGGTAAACACCCGCAGCAACCAGGCCTGCTACGTGCGCCATATCTACGAACAGGTAAGCATCAACCTTGTCAGCAATCTCGCGGAAGCGGGCAAAGTCCAGTTCCTGGGAGTAGGCAGAGAAGCCAGCAATAATCATCTTCGGCTTGTTCTCAACGGCCAGTGCTTCCACTTCGTCGTAATCGATCAGGCCGGTTTCCGGGTTCAGGCCGTACTGAACGGCGTGGTAGATCTTGCCGGAGAAGTTCACGCTGGCACCGTGGGTCAGGTGACCACCGTGGGCCAGGCTCATGCCCAGAACGGTGTCGCCGGGCTTGAGCAGCGCCATGAATACGGCGGAGTTAGCCTGGGAACCGGAGTGCGGCTGCACGTTGGCGTAGGCGGCACCAAACAGCTCCTTGGCACGGTCAATGGCCAGCTGCTCGGCAATATCGACAAACTCGCAACCACCGTAGTAGCGCTTGCCGGGGTAGCCTTCGGCGTACTTGTTGGTCAGCACGCTGCCCTGGGCTTCCATCACCCGCGGGCTGGTGTAGTTTTCGGATGCGATCAGCTCGATGTGCGCTTCCTGACGCTTCTCTTCCGCCTGCATGGCGTTCCACAATGCGTCATCGAATCCGGCGATTTTCATATCACGATTAAACATGGATGTGCTGCCCCTGTCTGTATGCTGGCCCGGCGCTGCCCCTGT
Source organism: Marinobacter sp. (assembly GCA_035303925.1). Classification (GTDB taxonomy): domain Bacteria; phylum Pseudomonadota; class Gammaproteobacteria; order Pseudomonadales; family Oleiphilaceae; genus Marinobacter. The sequence goes on from DATGQY010000147.1 coordinate 18,772, forward strand.
GCAGGCCGTAACCCCTGAAA
>DATGQY010000148.1:0-6458 GCA_035303925.1 Marinobacter sp.
GCGCCAGCATTCAGCAGCTTACGAATATCCTCTACGGTACGAACGCCACCCCCTACGGTCAGCGGGATGAACACTTCTGCCGCCATGCGCTCTACGGTTTCGTAGGTGGTGTCACGGCTTTCGCTGCTGGCAGTAATATCCAGGAAGGTAATTTCGTCGGCGCCCTGTTCGTTGTAGCGGCGGGCCACTTCAACGGGATCACCGGCATCGCGGATGTCCACAAAGTTGACGCCTTTGACCACGCGGCCTTTGTCTACGTCCAGGCAGGGGATGATGCGCTTTGCCAGTGCCATGGTGCTTCCTCAGTTTTTCAGGCTGTCGCAGTAGGCCTGGGCTTCTGCAACGTCCAGGGTACCTTCGTAAATGGCTCGGCCGGTGATGGCTCCGATGACGCCTTTGTCGGCAACGGTCGCCAGGCGCTTGAGGTCGTCCATATTGGTCACGCCGCCGGAGGCAATCACAGGAATGCCCCCTTCTTCCGCCAGCTTCGCCGTGGCTTCCACGTTCACACCCTGCATCATGCCGTCGCGGGCGATGTCGGTGTACACAATGGAGGATACGCCGTCGTTGGCGAAGCGCTTGGCCAGGTCTACGGCCATGACTTCAGAGACTTCAGCCCAGCCGTCGGTGGCTACGCGGCCGTCTTTGGCGTCCAGGCCGACGATGATGTGGCCGGGGAATTGTTTGCACATTTCGGTGACGAACTCCGGCTCTTTGACGGCTTTGGTGCCGATGATCACCCACTGCACGCCGGCCTTGAGGTAGGCTTCGATGGTTTCCGCGGAGCGGATGCCGCCGCCAATCTGGATGGGCAGTTCGGGGTATTTTCTGGCGATGGCTTTGACAATCTCACCATTGACAGGCTCGCCGGCAAAGGCGCCATTGAGGTCAACCAGGTGCAGGCGGCGCGCGCCAGCCTCTACCCATTTGGTGGCCATGTCGACGGGGTCGTCACCGAATACGGTGGAGTCGTCCATGCGGCCCTGGCGCAGTCTTACGCATTTGCCGTCTTTCAGATCGATTGCGGGGATAATCAGCATTTTGTTCTTCCTCGGAGTTTGCCGTCTGGGAGATGGCCGCCCGCCCACTGCTACGGGAAGAGCCCTCCGGGACACGCTGTAAATACGTCCGTGTACGCTTGACTGCAGCATCCCTGCTGCAGACAGTCCCGGAGGGCTCTTCCCGCATCAGCGGGCTACTCGTTTCTTGCCCGCAAAATCATCCGGGCAACAACGAACGAGATTCTCCCTCAGCTTTTTCCAGTCCAGTTCGTAAAGTTTTCCAGCAACTGCAGGCCCGCCCGGGCGCTTTTTTCCGGGTGGAACTGCACTGCAAAGATGTTGTCTCTCGCCACCGCGGCCGCCAGGTCGACACCGTACCGGGTGCGGCCGGCCATATCGGCATTGCCTTCGGCTTCGGCGTAGTAGCTGTGCACGAAGTAGAAACGGTCGCCGTCCGGGATGTTGTGCCAGAGTGGGTGGTTTACGGTGTGGTACACCTGATTCCAGCCCATGTGAGGCACTTTCAGGCGTTCGCCGTTTTCAGTGAGGTTGTCGCCGAAGTAGCGGACTTCGGACGGAAACAGGCCGATGCCTTCCACACCGCCGTTTTCTTCGCTGCGGGCCATCAATGCCTGCATGCCGACGCAGATGCCGAGGAACGGGCGGTCCTGTGAGACTTCTTTGACGAGTTCAACCACGCCCAAACGGTGCATTTCGGCCATGCAGTCGCGGATGGCGCCGACGCCGGGGAGGATCACCCGGTCGGCTTCGCGAATCTGGTCGGCGTTGTCGGTGACCAATACGGTGCAATTCGGGGCCACGTGCTCCACGGCCTTGCGGGCAGAGTGCAGGTTGCCCATGCCGTAGTCGATGATGGCGACGGTCTTCATGGTGTTTCAGATTCCTGTCGGTGACCGGTTACAACGCGCCTTTGGTGGACGGAGTAATTCCGGCCATACGCTCGTCCATTTCAACCGCCATGCGCAGGGCGCGGCCGAAGGCTTTGAACACGGTTTCGATCTGGTGGTGGGTGTTCTTGCCCTTCAGATTGTCGATGTGCAGGGTCACCATGGAGTGGTTGACGAAGCCCTGGAAAAACTCTGCAAACAGGTCAACATCAAATCCGCCAACGACAGCGCGGGTGTAGGGGACGTCCATGAGCAAACCTGGACGGCCGGAGAGGTCAATGACAACTCGGGACAATGCTTCATCCAGCGGCACATAGGCGTGGCCGTAACGGCGAATGCCCTTTTTGTCGCCCACGGCTTGCTTGAAGGCCTGGCCGAGGGTGATGCCGATGTCTTCCACGGTGTGGTGGTCGTCGATTTCCAGGTCACCCTTGCAGGTGATATCCAGATCCATCATGCCGTGACGGGCGATCTGATCCATCATGTGATCAAGGAAGGGCACGCCGGTGTCAAAGCAGGCTTTGCCGTTTCCGTCGAGATTGATCTCAACGGTAATCTGGGTTTCAAGGGTATTTCGCTCTACCCGAGCCTTACGTTCGGCCATGGAGACTCCGTTGTAAAAACTGGCTTGCTACCGAAAACTATGTGTTAGCGGATTATACCGGTTAACACAGCCGGAGTCCCGCAATGGGATCAATCACCCTGATAGCTCAGAACGCCTTTTTCAGGTTGTTCATGTAGGTATCAACCAGGCTGTTGAACTCGTGCTTGATCACCGGGCTGATGGCCAGTTTGAGCAGGCTTGGTAGCGGCATGGTCAGTGCAGCACTGGTCTGGAAGCGCACGGAGGTTACGTTATCGCCTTTGGCAGTGAGCACCCAGGAACCGCTGACAACACCGTTGCCCTCGCCTTTCACGGGTTCCCAGGTGATTTTTCCGGCATCTTTGTCCGGGTGGTAGGTGCAGGCGTAAACCGATTGAATGGCGTGTTTATCGACACCCACTTTTTCCATTTCCCAGCGATAGGCATTGCCACCCAGGTCAGTCAGCTTGTCTACTTTCGGGAAGTGGCTGGCAGAACGGGGGACATCTGCCAACAGATCGAATACTTCGTCATAGCTAGCCGGAATGTCGAGTTCACGGTTCAGCTCAATCGATACGGTAATGGCCACAGCCGACTCCTTATTATGCTTATTTACGCGCCGGAGCATGTACTCCAGCGTAGTTTTTGCGGTGTATTTTGACGCAAGACTACCGCATTGTCATATTCCTGCACTGTTAATTTGCTAACCCTGCGTTATCCTTTGGGTAAATCATTCGTAACCCGCCAGGCCATTCACACTGCCGGGAAGAAAAGGAACTCTTACCATGAAAGTTGTTCGCTATGTGCTCTACGCCGTCATTGCCGTGGTATTGCTGGCAGTTGCAGCGGTTGCCATTGCTGTCGCGGTGATCAACCCTAATGACTACAAGCCGCAAATTGAAGCGGCCGTGGAAAAAAACACCAACCTGCGATTAGAGCTGGAGGGTGATATAGGGTGGTCTTTCATTCCGCTGGGGCTGGAACTTAACCAGGTGGAAGCGACGCTGGAAGGCGAGCGTTTTCTGGCATTGGAACAGTTGATTGCCCAGATCGACTTCTGGTCCCTGATCACCATGTCACCGCAGGTAAACACCTTCCTGCTGAACGGACTGGACGCCCGCCTGGAAGTAAATGAACAAGGCGAAGGCAACTGGGCCCGGATCATGCCAGAGAAAGAAGCTGCCGAAACAGGCGCCGGCACACCAGAAGCGCCGACTGAGGCTTCAGAGCAACCTGCAAGCGAAGACGTCCTGAATTTCAACGTAGAAAATGTAGAAATCAGTGACGCCAGCGTTCACTACAACGACCGGAGCACCGGCCAATCGATCACGCTGGAAGATTTCGCTGTAACCGCCAGCAGCATAACACTGGGCTCGGAATTCCCGCTGGATATCCGCTTCAGGGTTGAAACCACGCAGCCCGCGTTCGCAGTCGACGGCAATATCAGCGCCAACTTGACCGCCAACCAGGCCCTCAACGAATTCGCCATGTCTGGCCTGAAAGCCGTATTCGACATGAGCGGCGAGCCCTTCGGCGACAAATCTGTGACCGCCGAAATGGGCGGCTCTCTGGCCGCCAACCTGGAGAATGAAACCGCGTCACTCAGTGACTTCACCGCCAGCCTGGCCAACCTGAAACTCAGCACTAATCTCAATGTGAAAGGTTTTGGCGACAAACCTGCCATCGATGGCCGCCTTGAAGTCTCCGAGTTCTCCCTGAAACAACTGCTCAGCGACCTTGGCCAGCCAGCCATCGAAACCGAGGACCCGGAAGTGCTCAAAGCCATTGCCCTGTCCACCAACCTGGGTGGCGAGCCTGGCTCCGTTGCGCTCAGCGACCTGAAGATCAAACTGGATGATACCAGCTTCAACGGCGGCGGCAGCTACACCCTGGCAACGGGCGGACTGGTGTTTGACCTGAACGGAGACAAACTGAACGCTGACCGCTACCTGCCACCGACACAGGAAGAAGGTGAGGCCGGTTCCCCGGAGCCTGCAGCCGAAGGTTCAGCGCAGCAGACAGCCACCACCAATCAGCCGGAAACGGACCTGCTGCCACTCGAGACCTTGCGTACGCTGCTGCTGGATATCGACTTTGGCCTGGGTGAGTTGATCGTCAGCAACCTGACCATCAACGAAATCAAAGCCAGCACCACCGCCAAAGGCGGTCTGCTGAAAGTAGATGAGTTCAGTGGCAAGCTTTATGACGGTAGTTTCGGCGCCAACGTGACCATTGACGCCCGCAACGACAACCCCAAATGGAGCGTACGCTCTGACGTCAGCAACGTGCAGACGCTTCCGCTACTGACTCAACTGGCCGAGGTCGACATGCTGTCGGGCGGCGCCAATCTGAAACTGGCGGTGGACACCAACGGCAACCGCATCTCTGCCCTGCGCAACAATGCCAACGGCGAAATCAGCTTCAATCTGGCAGAAGGCCAGTTCCGTAACATGAACCTGACCCGCATGGCCTGCCAGGGTATCGCTCTGGTCAACCAGGATTCCCTGACCACCACAGACTGGGGCGCGACCACTCCATTCAACGACATGCGTGGCACCCTGAAGATTAACGGCAACACCCTGAACAATACCGATCTGGTCGCCGCTCTGGCAGGCATGCGACTGGAAGGCAAGGGCACCGTAGATCTGGAACAAAGCGCAGTGGACTACGAGCTGGGCCTGCGCATCGTTGGCGAAATCCATCGGGATCAGGCTTGCCGTGTCACCGAGTACGTCGAGAACGTGGTTATTCCAGTAGAATGCCGCGGGAACTTTTCCGAAGACCCAGCCGGCCTGTGCTCCTTTGATGGTTCCCGCTTCCGCGATACTCTCAAAGACATCGCCGCCAACGTTGCTCGCGCCAAGGCCAACGAAGAAATAGACCGCGCCAAGCAAAAAGCAGAGGAAAAAGTGGACGAAGCCAGACAGAAGGCCGAAGACAAAGTCGATGAGAAGCTTCAGGAGAAACTGGGCGAAGAAGGCGATAAGGTGAAAGATGCCCTCAAAGGCCTGTTCAAGTAATGGCTGACCCGTTTGCTGACAAGCTTCTGGCATGGTACGACCAGCACGGCAGGCACGACCTGCCGTGGCACCATAACCGCAATGCCTACCGGGTATGGGTCTCTGAGATCATGCTTCAGCAGACCCAGGTAGCCACCGTTATCCCCTACTTCGAAGCCTTCATGGCCAGCTTTCCGGATGTCCGGGCGCTGGCCTCAGCGCCCGAGGATGATGTACTCAGCCACTGGTCCGGTCTTGGCTACTACGCCCGAGCACGAAACCTGCACAAAGCGGCGAAGCAGGTGGTCGTGGATTTTGACGGTGAGTTCCCGCAACACCAGGAAACACTGGAAACACTCACCGGCATCGGGCGCTCAACCGCTGCTGCGATTCTGGCCCAGTCTTTCAACAAGCGGGCTGCGATTCTGGACGGCAACGTAAAACGGGTATTAGCCCGCTACCACGCCGTACCCGGGTGGCCGGGACAGACTTCGGTACTGAAACAACTGTGGGAACACGCCGAAACCCATACGCCAGACACCCGCGTGCGCGACTACACCCAGGGCATCATGGACCTGGGCGCGATGGTCTGCACCCGCAGTAAACCGAAATGCGAAAGTTGCCCGTTGAACACGGGTTGTCAGGCCTACGCACACTCGGAAACCCGCCTCTATCCGGGATCAAAGCCGAAGAAAACAAAGCCTGAAAAAGCCACCTGGATGCTGATTCTGGAAGATGCCGAGGGCCGTATTCTGCTTGAGCGGCGGCCGCCCAGCGGCATTTGGGGCGGCCTGTGGAGCCTGCCGGAACTGGACCCTGCCTATGGCGCAGAAGAACTGCAATACGCCTGTGAGACGGAGCTTGGGCTCACCTGCAGCGACCCCGAACTGATCCGTGGCTTTCGCCACACTTTCAGCCACTACCACCTGCACATACAGCCAGCCCGTCTGCCCATCACCGGCGGCAC
>DATGQY010000149.1:0-32941 GCA_035303925.1 Marinobacter sp.
ACGTTGGCGCCAGCTGGTTCCTGAATCGCCTGCCCGGCCGCCTTGGCCTGTTCATGGGCCTGACCGGGGCCCGGCTGAATGTCGCCGACGCCCTGCGGGTGGGCCTGGCCGATATGGTGATCGAACCGGATCAGATCGACCGGTTGATCGAAAAACTGCAGGCCGAACGCTGGCGGGGCGAGCCGGCTCCCGATGACAACCGGCTGTTCCGCCTGCTGAATCAAATGGAAGCCCTTGATTATCGCGCCTTGGCGCCGGGCCATCTGGAACAACACGAGCAGGCCATTGCCAAGCTGACAGCTGGCACCGAGCTGCCGGCCCTGGTAGAGCGGCTATTGGCATACGAAAGTGATGACCCCTGGTGGCAGAGCTGTATCCAGACGCTCCGCCAGGGCTGCCCGGTAACCGCCTGGCTGATCTGGCATCAGCTGAGAAAAGGCCAGCAGATGTCGCTGAAAGACGTCTTCCGGATGGAGCTGGCGATGGCCCTGGAATGCACCCGCATGCCCGATCTTGCCGAAGGCATAAGGGCACTGCTGGTCGACAAGGACCAGTCACCGAGATGGAGTTACCCGACCGTTACCGATGTGCCCGAGGCAGTGGTGGAGCAGCACTTCCAGCCCGAGTGGGATGATCTGACAGATCCCATGGGGTTGGACTGACCGATAGCTAAAACTGGCTGCCAGCGAGGATCAGCGGGTCGCGCCCGCCTGCACCAGCAGCATCTCAAGATCCTGATTATTGCTGGCTCTGGCGAGATCCAGTGCGGTGCTGCCATCCGTGCCCTTGAAGTGAACATCCGCACCGGCGGCCAGCAGCATTTCTGCGGTAAGAAGATCGCCGCTATCCACGACCTTCATCAGCAGGGACTCCCCCCCCTGACTCACGTTCACGTTGGCACCCGCTGCCAGCAAGGCACGGACCACTGAAAGATGACCATTTTCAGCGGCATGAATCACCGGGGTGTAGCCATCCGAGTCCCGGCGATTGACATCCGCACCGGCCGCCAGCAACAAACGCACAATGCGGCGATTGCCGTTTTCAGCCGCGACCATCAACGCGGTTTTACCGGAAATCACCTGCTGGTCAGGATTGGCACCCTGGGTCAGCAGATCGAGTACGGCCCGGTCTTCATTTGCCGCAACCGCCGTCATCAGTGCCGCTGCATTCTGGGCTTCCGTCTGCCCAGGGACCTCCCCGGTTGCGCTGCAACCAGCCAACAGTAACGCCGCGACAAAACCTGCAAGATAACGAAACCTGCTCACATCCCTGACCATAGTCCTGAGTCTCTTTTTAATTTCTGGCTATTCTGGGCAGCAAACGACCAGATTTAAATCGAACTGGTCACAACTCCGGCCCGTTTTGCATAAGTTGACACACCAGCTTGCGAAGTTGCGTCTCGCCATCCCGCTGGCCGGCGCACAATCCAGCACTCTGGAGTTGCGACCACGACCACCCCTGGCTGACGGCCCGGCACCATAACCCAAGACCCGGCTGGCTCAGCAACCAAGGCATAACCTCCGGACACCGCTCCAGCTCCCGCAACACAGGTAAGGTTAGCTCAAAGCCCCGGAATCCTTCGGAAAATCCAACAAGGTCGCGTTTATCTTCTGCATCCAGCCGGCCGGTAGCCGGCAAATCAGCGCTCACCAGGGCCAACAGCCTGGGTTGCAGATCCTGCCAATGCCGGGGCACCAGAACCGGCCAATGCCGAGCAAATCGGTCACGAAGACGCTGCTCCAGGCTCCTGCCCTGCGTTGAAACCCCACAGAGCATCTGAACCGGAAATTCACCGGTACTGGCCTCTTCCCGCAACCCCATACGAACCACGCGCAAACCGCAGGCCTGCCAGAACGCCAGTAACCCCGGATCGCCGCCAAAGCTGGTGCCCAGGCCGTCCAGATTCTGCTGTTCGCAGGCTGCCAATGCGGACGCCACCAGCCGCCGGCCAATCCCCAGATGGCGCCCTTGCTCCGAAACCGCCACCCTCACCACTCGCAGAAATTGCTGAACCGCCGCCTCTGGGAAGCCGCCGTGGGTCGCCAGAGACTGCGAGAGTAAATGCCCCCGAGGCCTACGTCGCCCTTGGGCCACCTGCTCGGCCAACTCCGGAGCCATGCCGCCCTCCACTGCCCCCCAGAGCACACCCACCGTCGCCCCCCGATACACCGCCCGCCAGCTCTGCGCGGCCGGATCATCCAGCCACTGGCGGAGATCCGCCGGCGTGGTCCGGTAATGGGCATCCACCAACAAACCAAACGCCTCGGAAAGCACGGTTTCGTTCGCCTTTGCGGGATACCAGGGCTCAATCACCACCTCGTCAGCCAAAGGCTTAACGCCCTCCGGACTGTCCGCTGCCAGTAAAAACAGCTCCGACACCAGGCGCTCCAACGGATCGCCACTCGCCCAACGCACTGGCTGCTGCAGACCGATCGCCTGCCAATGCGGCGTTTCCCGGTCCAGAACCTGCCGGAAGCGAATCGAAAACCCGCGACCGGTGCCTTCATAACCATGCACCGTGCTGGCAAACGCCACCCTCGGCCAGCCCAGCAGAACATCCCGCAACCAATGGGCCGGCAAGCCGGCAGCTTCATCGACCATCACCACCTCGGCCCGGGGCTTGTGCAACAGCAGCTCCTGAACCGGCAAAAACTGAACAACCTGCCCACCCGCCGTCACCAGTTCGGTATCGGACTGTGTTGCCAAATGGCCCCCCAAGCGATCCGCCGCATGGCGAAAAAAGCTCCGCAAATTATCGACCGAAGGCGACGTCACCAGAACCCGTTCACGCCCCGCCAGCACCAACTCCGCCGCTGCCATACCCAGCGCCGCCGACTTGCCCCGCCCCCGATCCGCAGTCACCACCAACGGCCGTCGACGCCGCCCCAACCCAAAACGCACCAACTGCGAAACCAGCTGCGACTGCTCATGGGTAGTGGAGGGCTCGAACCGCTTTGGTTCAGATTCCATGACCGGCAAAGCCGGCAAATCCTCAGCCCCCGGCCGAATCCGTATCACCTCCGCATCAGCCGCCAGGACCCGCGCCAACCGCGCCGCAAACGGATGCTCCGAAGCCTGCTCCAGCCCCGTCCTCGAATAATCCGCATCCGCAAATCCTGACCAGTCCTCAAGCGGCGGCATCAGCCAGAACAACAAACCACCCGCCTTCAACGTACCCGCCAGCGCCGCCAACCCATCCGGCGGATTACCCAGCCAGCCATCCCACACCAACACACCGGTCTCCTGCCCCAGCCAGCGCCTGTACTCCTTCGACGCAATACCACGGACACCGGCCCGACCGGCATCACCGACCCAGAGCACCTCAGCGGCCTCAAACGCCTCCAGCCGTGCAACCACCCAGGCACGCGCCCACTCTGGCTCGCCCTCCACCAATACCATGCGGCGATGACCGGTGAACGCCAGATGCTGAGCCAACTGTTGCCAGTTTGTTGAAACGACTGATGACATGAAGAACCACATACTCTGATGGAGTGTCTGGCCGGGAAGAGGGATCAAAAACTGTGCGGAGCCATGGATGGCGGAGCCCAAGCGCCACAGGGATGTGCCGAAGGAGCGTGTTTTTGATCCCTCTTCCCGGCCAGACACGGGCGTGAGCGCTGTTTATAACAACTCGAGACCGGCCAATTATGGGCCTCAACTACCGCCACTGCCAGTTGCCAAGTACAATACGGGCCATGCCAATCAATCCCCAAGCACCCGACACCAGCTTCCTCCCTGCTTACCTCACCGAAGAACAGCGGAACATCATCACCGCCGGTTACGAACACTCGGTGATCACCGCCGTCGCCGGCAGTGGCAAAACCTCCACCCTGGCCTGGCGCATCCGCTACCTTCTGGAACAGGGCCACGACCCGAACCGGATGCTGGTCCTGATGTTCAACCGCAGCGCCCGGGTAGATTTTGAACGCAAACTGCAACAGGTCTGCGACCAGTCCGGCCTGGCGCCGCCGGAAATCCGCACCTACCACGCCATGGGATTCCGGCTCTACAAACGCTTCGTGCGGGAAGGCTATCTACCCGGATTTTCCGACAACATCCTCACCGAACAGGAAATCGGCTACCAGGCCTGGATGCTCACCCGACGACTGGCACCAGAAGACCTCGCTGACGAAATTCGCCGCAATAAAAAGGAATTCGTCGAAACCGCCACCGGCTTTATCGACCTGGTCAAGACCGGCCTGTCGCCGGCCGAAGTGGTGTTCGAAGAACTCGGCTATTCGGAAAAACACCGTTACCTGATTGACCTCTTCCACAGCTTCGAACAATGGCGCAAACGTCAGAGCCGGATCAGCTACGCCGATATGATTTACGAACCGGTGATGGCCATCCACCAGAACCCGCCGCTGCAACGCCTGGTCGGCAATAAAATGGACCTGATTCTGGTAGACGAGTATCAGGACACCAACGAAATCCAGCACCTGCTGCTGCGCTACGTGGCCGGTGACCGGGCCAGAGTCACTGTAGTGGGCGACCCAGACCAGACCATCTACGAGTTCCGAGGCGCCAAACCGGAATTCATACTGCGCCGGTTCAGTGACGAGTTTGAAAGCCCCCTGGAGCAAACCCTCAGTTACACCTTTCGCTATGGCCATCAGGTGGCCCTGCTGGCCAATCACCTGATCTGCCACAACACCGGGCGGAAAGACGTGTTGTGCCATTCACACCCCTCCACGCCCGCCACTCAGGCAGAACTCCATCGTGCAGAAAACGATGGCGACCAGGTGCTGAAGATCCTCCAGCAACAAAGCCCGGAACAAAACAGCCAGACCGCCGTGCTGGTTCGGGTATGGAGCCAGAGCGTACCGATCGAACTGAAACTGTTGGCCCGGCAGATCCCCTACCGGATAGACGCCGGCAAAGGCGCCCTGTTCAGCCGGGAAGTGCAGGCCATAACCGCCCTTTTGATGGTGGTCACCGGCCGGATCAGACTGCTGCCGGATAGCGACCGTCTGGACCTGGCGCGACAACTGCTGCGCTTCCCCCATGTTGGCCTGAAAGAGCCTGAACTGGAGCATCTGGCCCAGTTTCTGGCCGGATTTGGTGAACACTGGCACGAACGCCTGCTGGCCATGGATTTTGAGGCATTGCAGCCCATGCCCGCCCGCAAGCTGCGCAAACTCGGCGAAGTACTGGCGCAACTGAGTGCCTACAAAGGCCCAGTTGCCGGGTTGATCAGCTTGTATGCCGAACACACAGATCTGAATGAAGGTATTCGCAGCCTGGCACTGACCCACGACAGCGCCGAAGAACGAATCGATACCGTTCAGGGCTTCCGGGATTATCTGAAAAGCCTCGACACCAACGCCGACGGCGCGCTGGATCACCTGAAAGCACTCAAACAACAAGCGGGCGCAAAATCCGACCACGGCGTATTGCTGTCAACCATCCACCGTACCAAGGGCCTTGAGTGGCCCGTGGTGATCATCCCTGGCCTGCAGGAAAAATACCTGCCGTACAGCCCAAGGCCCCAGGACGATGCCCGTGCACTGCTGGAAAGCGAGCGCCGCCTGCTCTATGTCGGCATGACCCGGGCCCGCCATGCACTGCATCTGATCACCCGGCCAGCCAGCCAGAAACCACATCTGGAGGGCGACCAGGGGCCAAGCCGGTTTGTGGCCGAACTCTGTTACCCTCTGTCTGCCGAGCTGGGGGCAATGCTGGATGCAAACCAACAACCCGAGGGGGAGCCGCTGAGCCTTGACCACCCGGTGACCGCTATCAGCGTTCGTTACACCAGCCGCGCCGGCATTGCACTTGAGGGCGGGCACGAAGAGCCGCTGACATCAATGGAACCGGTCTGGCACTGCCGGCGTGTTTTTCACGCTGTGTTCGGGCGCGGTGAGGTAATCGCCGAGGACGAAAGCTCGTTTGAAGTGCGCTTCGAGAACGCCGACACCCTGAATTTCAGTAAAAAAAGTGCCCACTTGTACTTTACGGCAATCGGATAACGGCACTATCCGTATAATTCCCCAGACGTTAACGCTGTCTTTTTTTTGTGTTTTTTGGCCAACTGGCCTAAATTTCGAGTAATGCGATGTTTTTTCGGAATTTATCCGTCATTCCTGAGAGCATTCCAGGATATAACAATCAAACAGGAGGTTCTGCATGAAGCTCATGCGCCCGGTGGCCTTGGCCGCCCTTGCCACATCCCTTGCAACACCCGCTCTGGCTGAAAGTCAGCAGACCATTTACCTCAATCCGTTTGCCGGCTTCCAGCTGTTTGACGACAAGCGTGACCTGAGTGAAACCGGCACTTACGGTGTGGGCATCGAATACCGCTTCCGCCCGAACTGGGCCGTAGAAGCCATCTACTCCCGCGCCGATGCAGACCGCAAATACGTCGCAGGCAAATCCGAATTTGAAGAACTCCGCCTGGACGGCACCTATTACTTTGCCGGCCCCGACGAAGCCTGGAACCCATACGTTTCCATGGGTGCTGGCCATGCTGAATTCGGCATGGGCGACACCATTTCCTACAACACCGCAGGCACCGCTCACGACGAAACCCGTGTAAACCTGGGTGCCGGCTTCCGCTACAACGTCAGCGACATGATCTCCATCCGTGGTGATCTGCGCGAATTCCACGGTATCGACGAAAGCACCTTCGACACCATGGTATCTCTGGGCTTGAGCTGGGCTTTCCACCGCACGGTTTCTGATCCTGCGCCCAAGGCGCCGGCCGACGCCGACAACGATGGCGTGCCCGATTCCCGTGACCAGTGTGCTGGCACTCCGGCTGGTGCCCAGGTAGACAGTCGCGGTTGCGAGCTGGATGCCGATAACGACGGCGTTGCCGACAGCAAGGACCAGTGCCCGAACACCCCGGCCGGAGCAGCCGTAAACAGCCGTGGCTGTGAACTGGACAGCGATAACGACGGTGTGGTGAACAGCAAGGACCAGTGTCCGAACACCACTGCCGGCGCAACCGTCGACGCCACCGGGTGTGAAGGCGTAACTGAAACCATCGAAACCATCGAACTGCGTGTTCAGTTCCCCACTAACAGCTCTGTGATTGACGCAACCTACGACACCGAAATCCGTAAAGTTGCCGACTTCATGAATGAGTACCCGGAGACCAGCGTAGAGATTGCTGGCCATTCCGATGACCGTGGTGAAGCCGACTACAACCGCTTCCTGTCTCAGCGCCGTGCTGAAGCCGTGGCCAATCGCCTGACTTCCGTACTCGGTATTGATCCGGACCGCGTAACGGCTGTTGGTTACGGTGAAGCCGAGCCAATTGCCAGCAACGACACCGCAGCTGGCCGTACCCAGAACCGTCGTGTCGAAGCCCGTATCCAGGTGCGTCGCTAAGACACACCGGTTCGGCATTGCATGAGTAAGGCGCCTTCTGGCGCCTTACTTGTTTATGGGGTTAGGCTACCGCCTGACAGCATCCAGCAACAGGTTGCGCGGCGTTAGCGAACGATCACAGAACGTGCCCAAACGAACTTGATAACCCTGCTCTTCCAGGAACAGGCCGTAGTCCAGAACCATCCACAACTCCATCGGTCGCCGGAACAGATGCCTGAGCAATTCATGGCGCCGCACTTGCCCCGAACGACGTTCACACGCCTGCTGCCAGTATGGCCAGTCAATCTGATCGGGTAATGACACCTGCTTCCTCTCGGCTGCCCAGCGGCAGAACCCCTCGAATGTGCCGTTGTTCAGTTTAGGCGGATGGGAGGGCACCGGCAGATACCGGTCCACTCCCGACAGATGCCGCTGAAGCATGTCGAAGCCCAGGCGCCAGGAACTGGCACGGGCCGTCTGTTCCCGAACCCGCGCCGGCGCCGTGACGGTTTCCTGCACAGCCAGCCGCAGGCCATTCCGGTCAATGGTCAACGCTCCGGCATGGTCCCGGGCCCGTGCTGACAGCAGCCGGTATGGCTCGCTTTCGGTGAGATGGTAACAGCAGGGGGAAATGCTCAGGCGAGCAGCGCCCGCCGCACTGCCACGCTGCAGTAATTGCCTGTGCAGATCACCGCAGGCATGCAGAGCTACGCCATGAACCGCGTCCGGCCAGGCCAGATTGCCAGCCATCACATCCTGTTGTTTCAGGGTCACCCGGTCTTGATAATGCTCTGCCAACCGATTGCCATCCGTCACCAGTTCCGGATTCCACTCGTAGCCCAGAACCTGTTCCGCACCCTGCATGGCCAGCGTCCGCGCCAGATGTCCTTTGCCACAACACCAGTCCAGTACAGGCCCCGTCAGCGGGGCCACCGTGGCGGCGAATGCCCCGGCCTGCAAGCGTTTCCGCCCTGGCATATCAACCGCTTTTACCTCCGGCAACGCGGCCTTTCTGCCCAGCTCCGGCTCAATGAGCCCGGGTACCGCCACCCTATCGCCATAACCCGCCAGCCCCGGCACAAACCGGGCCGCCTCCTGGGCAAACTCGACCAACTGATCTTCCCGCTTTGCGCATTCCGCATCAGACAGCCCTTCCAGCCAGCTCGCCAGCTCCGGGTGCAGACGGCACCACTCCGGCTGCGGCTCCATGAATGGAACCGGCCGCCAAAGGCGCTCATGGCGAGCCAGCCAATCGTTCAATGACTGCCACTGGCTATAAAAAGATGGCGCCAGCTCGTGTAAACTCGCCGCCGGAGGTAACGTCATGAAACTGGCCTTTGTATTGGTTGAACCGAAAGTTCCGGAAAACGTCGGAGCGGCTGCCCGCGCCCTCTGCACCATGGGATTCTCCGAGCTGTGGCTGGTCAATTCCGACCTGCACGCCCATCCGAAAGCTCACTGGCTGGCCCATGGCAGCGATCACATTCTGGATAACGCGCGCATTTTCCCCGATCTGGCAGCAGTTAGAAACTCCGCGGATCTGCTGATGGGAACGTCGGCCAAACCCCGCCATAACCGGCAAGACTGGCATGAACCGGCGGCTCTGCGTTCGGTGCTGGCCAACAAAGGTCAGGCGGTGGCTACCGCGGCGTTGGTGTTCGGTCGCGAAGACCGGGGATTGGCCAACGACGAGTTGACCCTGTGCGACGTGCTCACCGGTTTTCCCATGGCGGTCAGCTATCCGTCACTGAACCTGGCACAGGCCGTCATGCTCTATGCCTGGGAACTGTCAGGGCTGGCGAGTCCGGCGGCTACCAAAGAATCGGCATCCGATCCCGGCCTGGGTGCCCTGCGCTCACGCCTGGAAACGCTGCTGCCACAACTGGACGCTCCGGCTGATGAAAAACTGTCCCAGTGGGTATTCGAACGATTGCCGCTGCTGTCCGACAGAGACATTGGCTTTGTGCATACCCTGTGCGGCAATATCGAACGGAAACTCTGACTCTACTCCATAAACCGGCCGGGGCGGAAAGCGTCCAGCGCAATGACCGGTTCCTCGCCATCAATCACCTGGGCAATCAGCGCGGCACTGCCCGCCGAGAGCGTCCAGCCAAACGTGCCGTGGCCGGTATTCAGGTACAGGTTTTCCCGGGGGCCACGGCCAATAATGGCTGGGCCATCCGGCGTCATCGGGCGAAACCCTGTCCAGGTTTCAGCCTCGTCCAGATTGGCACAGCCCGGGTAGCGGGACTGCACCGATTTCTTAATGGTGGCGATTCTCGCGTCCGGAATCTCGCGATTAAAATCCGCCAGTTCGACAAACCCCGTGGCCCGCAAGCGATTGCCGAGGCGAGTTGAAACCACTTTGAAGTTGTCGTCATGAACGGTGCTGACAGGTGCCCTGGCTGAATCACTCAGGGGTACGGTGATGCTGTAGCCTTTGATCGGGTAGATCGGAAGTTCCAGCCCTAAAGGCCGCACCAGTTCAGGCGACCAGCAACCCGCAGAGACAACAAAGGCATCCGCTTGCAGAATTTCAGAGCGGCCATCGGCGCTGCGCAGTTTTACTGCGTTTACCCGTTGCGTGTCTGCCATCAGCGCTTCGACACTCACCTCATAACGAACCTGCGCACCCAGACCCTCGCAGATCTCAGCCAATGCCCTGGAGAACAAGTGACAATCGCCAGTACCGTCGGTGTCATAGCTGATAGCACCGTACAACGGCCCTCCGCCGGTCATGCCCGGTTCAGCTTCCCGTACCTGCTGCGGCGTCAACAGGCGTGAGGCAACCCCCATCTCACTCAAAAGCTGATGCAGGGCCCGGTAGTCTTCCATGGCCTCCGGCGTACTGGCCAGGTGCAGCAGCCCTTTGTGGGCGCCATCAAAGGCCAGATCATGTTCCTGCTCAAGGGCCAGGAACTGCTCTCGGCTGTAGGCCCCCAACCGCAACATGGCCCGCTTGTTCAGACCAAACAGCCCAGGTGACCAAGCGTAACGCAAGGTCGCAATCAGAAAGCGGATAGCCGCTAACGACGGTGGCATTCGCATCTTCAGGGGGCCATCCTGGCGCAGCAACCAGGGCAACGCCTTGAACACCATGGACGGATCAGCCCAAGGGTAAACCACACCATAAGAACGCTGGGCAGCATTACCTTTGCTGGTTTCATTGCCTGCCAACGGGTGCCGCTCCAGAACGGTCACCTGGTGGCCCCTGCGGATCAGTTCTCTGGCTGTTGTGATGCCAACAACGCCGCCGCCTACAACCACAATATGCATGGCCTGCCTCCGATCACTCCGTCTGAACCTACGCTCAACTCACTCCATTTTCCGCCAGCAACTGCCGGTATTCTTCAAGCACATCCGGGTGCTCTGCCGGGTACTCGGGTGCCAGCTGCTTCAGAACACCAGCAACCAGTGCCGCAATAACGGCCCGGGCCTCGGGTTTACGATCCCCCGGCACCACGAACCAGGGTGCATCCTCGGTGTGGGTCGCCGCCAGGGCCTCTTCTGCATACTGCTGATAGATCGCCCGTTGTTTCCAGCCTTCGATATCTGAACGGTCAAACTTCCAGCGTTTTCGAGGTTTATCCAGGCGTTTCAGTAGCCGGCGTTTGTGCTCGTCTTCCGACAGATTCAGCCAGACCTTCACCACACAGGTACCCTCACTCACCAGGTGACGCTCGAAGTCGCAGATGGCTTTGTAGCGCGCAGGCCAGTGGTAAGTTTCCGTGGCCCGCACCGGCCACACCCGCTCACCAATGACCGCTTCATGGTGACTGCGGTTGAACGCCACCATCTGACCATAACCCGGCAGATACGGGGTGACTCGCCAGAGGAAATCATGGGCGGCCTCAACCCCGGTTGGCCGACTGAACGACCAGGCATGAAAGCCCGCCGGGTCGGCATAGGTTGCCAAAGTGCGGATCAGGCTGTCCTTGCCGCTGGTATCCGGGCCGTGAACAACCAGCAGCAGGGCGTGCTTTCGGTTGGCCCAAAGCCGACGCTGATATTCACCAATATCTTCCAGACTGGCCTCCAGCGAGGGGATGTCACTGCCTTGCGGCAGCTCCGTCGGATAATCCCTGAACCCGGGTTTTACCGGGTTCCAAAACCAGGAACGGGCGAACGCCGTATACTTCATCCTAGAAACTCCCTATGACCGCTATACAGACGAAGAATCGACCAAACTGGTAAACTTCGCTGCAACAGTTTTTAGCATAGCACCCACGCACCGACCGAGACGGAGTCTGGCAACCGGACATGAGCAAAAAACGTCGTGAGATACCCGTATTCGATCACCCGATCATCGAGACCCATTGCCACCTGGACTACCTGAAAGACCAGCCACTGGATGACATCCTTGAGCAAAGCCGTAAGGTAAATATCGAGAAGGTCATCACCATCGCGGTGTCGCCCGATAACCTGGCCGCCGTCCGGGCACTCAGCCAGAGTGTCGACTGGGTCTACGGCACCCAGGGTATTCATCCCCACGACGCCGAAAGCTACTCGGATGCGGTGGAATCCGACATCCGCCAGCATGCAGGCCATGAGAAGATCGTAGCCATTGGTGAGATCGGCCTCGATTACTACTACGACCACGCAGACCGCGACGTGCAGCGGGAGGTGTTCCGACGGCAGCTGCAGATTGCCTGCGATCTTAACCTGCCGGTGGTGATCCACAGCCGCGATGCCGATGACGACACCATCGCCATTCTCAAGGAATTCGAGAACACCCTGGAACGTCGGGGGGTGATTCACAGCTTCACCTCCGGGCCAGGGCTGGCACAGTATGCGCTCGACCAGGGCTGGTGCCTGGGCTTCAACGGCATCACCACCTTCAACAAGGCGGAGAATGTACGGGACATTGTGCGCATGGCGCCCATTGAACAGATTCTGCTGGAAACCGATGCGCCCTTCCTCACGCCGGTGCCCTACCGAGGCCATGAGAATGCTCCGTTCTACTTGCCCTTCGTGGCGGAGAAAATTGCCGAAGTGAAGTCGCTGCCACTGGCTCAGGTGGTTAGCCAGACCTACCAGAACAGCCTCAGGACGTTCTTCCCACAATCATGATAAAGCGCATCCCCATCACGGCGTTGAAGGTCGGCATGTACATCACCGACCTCAATAACGACTGGATACCTCACAACACCCAGCGCAAGCGCGGGGTGATCAAACGTGAGGAAACCATCGAAAAAATTCGGCGAATGGGGGTGCAGCACGTCTACATCGACACCGGCAAAGGACTGGATTCCCAGGACTCGGAACCGGCAATCGACGTAGACCAGCGGAATGAGGCCGCCCTGCAGCAAGCCGGAGAACTCAGCCCGGGCGTCAAACCCCGGGTCGCCATGGCCGAGGAAATCGTGATTGCCCAGCGCATTCACAGCCAGGCACAGGGCATGGTCGGTAGCTTCATGAACCATGTAAAAATGGGTTCAGCTGTCGATATTGCCCCCATTCATCAGCTGGCGAACGAACTGCAAAGCTCGGTTTTGCGCAACGCCAATGCCCTGAGCTGCCTCGGGCGCATTCGCGAGAAAGACAACTATCTGCTGGAACACTCGGTCAACCTGAGCGTATTGATGACGCTGTTCGGCAACCATCGCAACCTATCATCCGACGCCCTGCACCAGACCGTGGTGGGCGCCCTGCTGCACGATCTGGGGAAAATCCTCACTCCCGATGAAATACTGCACAAGCCCGGCCGGCTGACCCCGGAAGAATTCGAGGTCATGAAACTGCACGCCCGCAACTCCCGGGATATTCTGGCCAGCACCGAAGGCATTGGGGAAATCAGCGTCATCACCGCCGCCCAACATCACGAGAAGATGGATGGCAGTGGCTATCCGGAAGGCCTGAAAGGCAACGAGATTTCCGAGTACGGCCGCATGGTTGCCATCACAGACGTTTACGATGCGATTACGTCTGACCGCGTTTACCACAAGGGTATGACCCCCTCTCAGGGGCTCAAAAAGCTGCTGGAGTGGAGCGGCGCTCATCTGGACCCGGTGCTGGTCAAAGAATTCATCCGCTGCCTGGGCCTGTACCCCGTTGGCTCCCTGGTGCTGCTGGAAAGCGGTCGACTGGGCGTGGTGATTGAAGCCAATGAACACGATCAGCGCCTGCCGGTGGTCCGGGTGATGTACCACACCCGTTTCCGGCTACCGATCACCGTGGAAAGCATCGATCTTTCAAAGCCCGGCACCCAGGACAGGATCGTGAAAGCGGTCGACCCGGAAGATTACAAGCTGGATGTGCGGAAGTTCCTGGCCTAGGGCCCTGTCCCGCCAGTACGATCTGCTAAGCTTGAACAAGACCCATCCTGAAGAAGCGACCCCAAGAACATGATTTCGTCGGTATTCCAGATTCTCGGCGGCCTGGCCTTGTTCATGCTGGCCATGGAAATGATGACCAACGGCCTGAAGAACGCGGCAGGCCATCATCTGCGCCATATGCTGGGCAGCTGGACCAGAACGCCATTGCGGGGCCTGATGGCCGGGTTTGTCATTACCGGGATTGTGCAACACTCCGGCGCCGTGACCGTCGCAACCATCGGTTTTGTCAATGCGGGCCTGCTGACTCTCGCCCAGTCCCTGGGGGTGATTTTCGGCGCTAACATCGGCACCACCATGACCGGCTGGCTGGTCAGCCTCGTAGGCTTCGGCTTCAAGATCGAAGCCATGGCGCTACCGCTGCTGGCGGCGGGGGTGGGGGTCAAACTGATCAGCCGCAACCCTAGAAACCAGTTTCTTGGTGAGGCGCTGGCCGGCTTTGCACTGTTCTTTCTCGGCCTCTCCATTCTCAAAACCGCCCTGGAATCGGTTGCCGGCGGCTTTACCAATGGCGGCATCGTTGCCCCGGACTACGGCTTGCCGGCCTACATGGCCATTGGCCTGCTGGCGACCGTACTCACCCAGTCGTCCAGTGCCGCACTGGCCATCGTGCTCACTGCAGCGGCCGGCGGGCTGGTCACACTGGATAATGCCGCAGCGGCGGTCATCGGCGCGAACCTGGGCTCCACATCAACAGCCGCCCTGTCCGCGCTGAAAGCCACAGCCAACGCCCGCCGGCTGGCCATTGGCCATATTCTTTTCAACACCCTGACCGGCGCCATTGCCCTGCTGATCCTGCCCATCATGCTCTGGACAGTGGCATCGCTGACCGATCTGCTTGATCTGGATGCCAACCCGGCCATCTCGCTGGCGCTCTTTCACACCCTGTTCAACGTGCTCGGCGCCTTCATCATGCTGCCGTTCACCAAGCCGTTCGCGAAATTTCTCGGGCGTATGTTCCGCAGCAAAGAGGAAGACAACGCCGAACCCCGGTATCTTGACGATACCCTGGTATCAACACCCGAACTGGCCATTGGCGCCGTCGACCAGGAAATGAAACGGCTGATCGGACACAGCCGGGGCCTGCTCCGGGTTTGCCTCGACCGCGAAAGCCTGACCTTAGCCGACATCCGGCCGAAGGCCGAGGCCATACGCAACCTGAACAACGCCATTACCGACTACATCGGGCGCCTGCGGGCGGAGAAGATGCAGCTCAACGTGGTGGATGCACTGACCGTCAGTATTCGCACCTGCCGTTACCTGACAGAAGCTACCGAGCTGGCCAGTCGACTGATGACGTTACGGGAACTCAGCCGCCGGACGGATTTTGCCGGAGTCTCGGAGCTGATGGATCACTACCTGAACACCATCCGGGCGCTGGTGGCTGCGGAAGAGCCCGCCCCGGAGCTGTTGGCCGAGGCAGAGCGAATCTATCATGACCTGAAAAAGGCCACGCTACAGATGATGGTTACCCGGAGCTTCAGTACTGCACTGGGCGATCAAACCCTGGATACCCTGAGTGCGGTACGCCGACTGAACGACCAGTGGAGCAAGTCCCTGAACTGGTGCCCGGCCACGGAAATACTGAATGGCAACAGCCATCAGCTGACCGAGTCCGTAAACCTGCAGTAGCGGTTCTTGCCCGCTCTTTTTGCCCGGTACATGGCCTGATCGGCCTGACGTAACAAATGGTCGCCATCCTGCTCGTCGGTCTGGGGGTACAGGGTGTAACCGATGCTCGCACTGACCTCCACGCTATGATCGGCCACCCAGGCCGGCTCAGCCACCACCTCCAGCAGTCGCACCAGAAGCTGTTGCAACGCGGGCTCACCGGCTATGTTCACCACAATGGCGGAAAACTCGTCACCCCCGAGCCGGGCCAGGGTATCTTCCTCTCTCAGTGTTGCCCGCATGCGCCGCGACACCTCCACCAGCAACGCATCGCCGGCGCCGTGCCCGAAGGCATCGTTCACCGGTTTGAACTGGTCGAGATCGATATACAGAACCGCCAGGCTGTAGCCCTGTCGGCGAGCCTGCGCCATGGATTGGTGCAGGCGATCCGAGAACAGCACCCGGTTTGGCAACCCGGTAAGCGCATCATAATGAGCCATGGTACGAAGCTTTTTCTCGGTGTCCTTCAGGCGGGTAATGTCACTGAATACCCCAACAAAATGGCTGAGTGCACCCGTATCATCAAAGACACTGCTCAGGGTCAGGTTAAGCACCACAGCCTGACCGTTCAGGTGCCGACTGGCAAACTCACCGCTCCAGACCCCGTGTTGCCGTGCGATCACCAGTACGGAGCTGCCTTCGTCGACAGGCAAGGGAGGCATGCGCCCTATCGCCTGAGCGCGCTCAGAACCGGTTATATTGGTATAGGCATCGTTGATATCGATAACGACGCCATGAGCATCGGTGATGAAAATGGCCTCTCGGGCATTCTCAAAAACACGCAACGCCAGTCGCTGCCGCTCTTCCGCATTCTTTCGGCGGCTGATGTCGTACCAGGCGCACAACACGGAAGGCTCATCAAAGCCATGTTCCTGCACCGGCGCCAGTGTCATATCGACCCAGACCTCGGAACCGTCCGATCGGACAAACAACCACTCAGACTGGATCACCTCCCCACGAGCCGCTTTCGCCAGCAGTGACTCTGCCTTTTGCATGGACGGGTAGCCGCTTGGTTGGGCAAACGGAGAGAAGGCGGCAAGGCTTTTACCCAACAACGAAGCTCCGGAGCTGTACCGGACAAGATCAACAGCGGCCCGGTTGCAGTCGACCAGAACACCGTTCCTCAGCATCAGCATTGGCTGCGGCCAGCTGGCAATGAGTGCCCGCTGCCGCCGCTCCTCGATGACCAGCTGCCGCTTTTTCCGGCCAAGCCATAGGCTGGTAACCGCCAGCAACAGGATCAGTATCGCCACCGCCATCACCCAATAACGGTACTGGTTCAACACATCCAGCCAGGTCACCCGTGGAACCTGGTCGTACGGAGCAACTCGCATCCTGCGGGCAAGCTCCTCAACCGACTGGTAATCTGCCGGCGGCGAAAAGCCGGCCAACCCCGCAGCCTGGGCGGCCGGGTGCTCGGGTTCAAGCGCAAACAGTGCAGAGGCAATCCGACGTACGATTCGGCTGTCCACATGAGGCAAAGACACCAGCGGCCATTCCGGGTAAAGACGAGTCGACAACACAAACGGATAGCCTCTGAGCTCCTGAAGGTTGATGACTTTCAGCGCCTCTCCCAGCAGGGGATTTTCCTGCAACAACTCTTCGTATATACCGGTGCGTACAAAGCCAACATCGGCATCTCCGGCCAACACGGCCCTGACCACGCGGTCATGATTCCCCACGCGGACAATCCGATTAGTCCGCTGTATATCCACACCTGCGTCAAGCAACTCCAGAGCCTGGGACTGGAAACCGCCAAGGTAATGCACACCGGGGGTCGCGATACTTTTATCAGGAAGGTCGCTCAGCATGTTGATGTCATCGCGTTCCTGACGCGCCAGGATGACACCGCCAATGCTGCCGGTAGACTGACCTTCCCGAGCTCTCAGGACGGTAGCCAATACGCCGGTCAGGCTTCGCTCACTGCGAATCAGCAGAAAATGGCTGGGATTGGTCAGAAAGAAGTCCACCCGGTTGGCTGCCAGCGCTTTGGTCAGCTCTTCCTGGGTCAACACTTCCAGGCGCACCTGGACGCCGCTTTCCTGCGACAGGTATTCCGCCAATGGCGCGTAGCGCTCCCGGATCACCGGCTCCGGCCGGTAGGCAAACACCCCGAGGGTCACTTCATCCACCTGCTGAGCAACGGCAGGCAGCGCTCCCTGCATAAGCCCCAGTAATATCAGCAGGACCAGCAAACCACGGCGCAGAACACTCCGAGTCATGGCAGGCTCCGGGGTAAAAAGGACGGATCGCACAGCCGGTCATACTCTGGCGCCCGGGTTATCAGACCCTCACGCACCAACATATCCGTGAGCCGCACCGCAACGGTTTCCAGCTGGCTACGGTTCGCCAGATAACGTTGGTTGGCGGTCAGTTCCGGCAACATGATTGTGGCCAGCGAACGTCGCACGAGGTCCGGGTGAATATTCTGGCGGGTGGCGATACGATACACCGCGTCGTGCATGCTGCGAACAATATGGCGCAAGCCGCGGAAATGCGCCCGAACAAGCTCACGCACGGCATCGGGTTTGTTACGGGCGGACGCGTCGGTGACCGCCAGCACGTCAAAAATGGTCTCAGGCAGATCGCTGCTGTCAAACAACCGGCTACCGCCAGCCTCTGCCAGCACAGACGCCACCGGCTCATAACAGATCGACGCATCAATTTCGCCCTTCTGCCAGGCGTCCAGGTGCCGGTTAACAGGCAGGTCAACCAGGGATACCTCGTGGCTTTCAAGCCCCGCGTGTTCGAGTATTGAGAACAGAAGAATGCCGGACACACCACCCAGTTCAACACCGATTGTGCGGCCACGTAATTCGGAAAGCCGGGTGATGCCGGGTTTCACTATCAACATATCAGCGCCCACCGAGACATCCGTTACGGCAACAACCCGCAAGGGCACACCCTCGGAATAGACCCTGATCACCTCATCAAGAGTCAACGCAGCAGCGTCGAGCTCACCATTGAGCAGCCCAGCCACGGAGTCCGTGGCCGCCTGACCTTTGACCAGCCTTACCGATTCATGCAGCCAGCCAAACTCTTCTGCGAGGAACAGGGGTTCGTAACCAATCCAGGAATGAACGCCGACCCGCAGCGGGTCGGAACGAACACAGCCACTGGCCGCCAGCACTGCTGCTGCGGATACCGACAATCGCAGAAAGTGGCGGCGGTTCATGGTCGAGCTCCGGAGGGGACAATTTTCCGATACTAATACGTAGCCAATATAGCCGTAAATCTGACGAAAGCATTGTATCGGGTCAGTTTTGACGTTCTGAAATGTGAAATCAGCCTAACGACAGGAACACGCCCATCAACACCGGAGACAGAAAGGACAACAGAAATCCGGAAGCAATGGCCACCGGTACACACGCCAGACCACCGCTACTACGAATAACGGGCAAGGTGAAGTCCATCGCCGTTGCGCCGCCATAACCAATGGCCATGGCCGGCCGTGCGGTGATCACAACCGGAATCAGTGCCAGCGCAATGATCTCTCGCAGTACGTCATTCAGGAACGCCACACCACCCCAGGCGGGCCCCATGGCATCTCCGATGACGATCCCCGAGAGCGAATACCAGCCAAACCCGGACGTCAGCGCCAGGGACTGGTGCCAGGGCAAGCCCAACCACGGAATCAGGACAAGCCCCGCGATCAACGAGCTTATGGCCAAGGCCAGAGCAATACCCAGGCCCTGTCGGTTCATCAACAATTTGCGCAACGATAACCCCGCGTTGCGCAGCTGCAGACCAATCAGAAACAGAAGCAGCATAAGGGCCCAGGTAGCAACGTCGTCCACCATGGGCAGCTCGGGAAACAGATAATAACCCAGTAAAACGCCCACCAGCACCGCGACCAGAGGCTTCAGGCCGGCCAGAAACAGGCGCCGGTAGCCTGGCTTGATCTCGCCCTCACGGGGGCCAAGATCCAGCGGCTGCCATCGGTGGAACAGCCAAAGGCCGGCCATATTAGCCACCAGTAACACCAGCACAAGGCCGGCAACCTGAAACGCCATGGTCCCCAGTTGGGCCAGCAAACCGTCCATCTGGCCCAACCCCAGGCCCAACAACGCCAGAATGAAATAGACCAGAGCCTCAACGGTGTAGTGAATCACCGTCATCAGGCGGCGGTTGGCAAGCGCAATCGCAAAACCCAGGAACAGCGGAGCCAGAATCAGCAGAGCGCCAGTCAGCATAATATCCTCAGAAAAACAGCCTCAGTAAGGGGAGACAGGGACCGGTTAAGGAGCTGAGCGCAGGATCAGTGCAGTTGCTCGCCGGAGCGATCCTGAACCAACACCCAGGGCGCCACCACGACAGCCCAGAGTTCGGCGTTGCGGTCGTACCAGGCCCGGGCCAGATCCGGGGCAACATCACCTACCTGGCCTGCTGCCAGCCACTGTTCAAACAGCGCTTTGTTGTCTGCGGTCAGGTGGGCAGCCACGTCCAGTAGATCCAGTTCGGAGCCCACGCGCACTACCTGGCCGCGGGCATAATAGGTTTGCAGTTCGTGCCAGTTGATTCGGGAGGTTTCCAGGTTGAGCCTGGCCTTGATGTCGTCCGGCGATTCGGGGGAAGTCATGTTTACCTCAACTAAACAGGCGGTCTTTCAGGCGCGCCAGACTATCGCAAAATGCCCGCCTTCGCATCCCGGGTTCAGCCTCTGGTTTATTGCTCTGCAACCAGGCGGCGGATCTGCTCGGCGAGGGTCATCGGATCAAAAGGTTTGGGAATCACCCCGATGGCACCCAGCTCCTCGTACTCCTGTATTTCTGACGGCTGCAATCGTGCAGTCATAAACACCACGGGAACGGACAGGCCGCCGGCGCGCTGTTGAAGCGCCTGCAAGGTTTCCGGGCCATCCATACCCGGCATCATCACATCGAGCAGCACGAGATCCGGCTGAAAACGGTCAATTTCCTCCAGCGCCCGCTGGCCAGATTCACACAACAGCGCCACAAAGCCGCCCACATCCACCAGTGCCAGCTCGGCAACCGCACGGATGTCCGGATCATCTTCAACATAGAGAATTCTCTCAAACTGCCTTGCAGATGCCGTCATCATTCATCGTCCTTCTGATTTCCACAATCCAGTCCTCTCCGGCGCATCCGCCGTGGCCTCAAGGTCAGGAATCCATATGATCTCATCGTCTTCAAGTACGGATACAACCACCGAATTTCAAACGCTGACTACAGGCTTTCATCAAAAACGGTGACACCGTTTCTACCCGCCCACTTCTGTCGGTACAAGGCTTTGTCGGCCGCCTCAACCGCATCGTCACCAGAGGTAAAGCCGCTGATTTCGGCCACTCCGGCCGATAGGGTTACGTGGAAAGCCGCATCATCCCGACGGAAGGTCAGCTGCGCGAAGCTTTCGGCAATTTCGGTAAGCAATCGGGCGGCGGCCGTGACGTCGCACCCCGGCAAAACCACCAGAAACTCCTCACCGCCGTAACGGCCAATCATATCGGTTTCCCGCAGGCGGTTGCGCAGCATATTCGCCAGAGCCTTGATGACCACATCACCATAACGATGCCCGTAACTGTCGTTGACCTGTTTGAAGTGGTCGAGATCCACCATCACGACACTGGCCAGACTGCCATCGCGGCGGCAACGGGCCAGCTCTTTATCAACTTCCTGCTTGATCAGGGAATGCTTCAGAAGCCCGGTCAAGCTGTCCCGGTTCATCAATCGGAATAACTGGCGGGCGCGATAGCAACGAATATGCACTGAGCGAATGAGATAACTGTCAGACACCGGCTTCATCAGAAATTCGTCAGCGCCCCGGGACAGAGCTTCAAGCTGATTATCGGGGTTGTCTTCCGAAGACAGGTAGATGATCGGCAGGCTGAGCCACTGCGGGTCAAAGCGCACCAGCCGGGCCAGCGTCACGCCGGAATGGTCCCCCAGCTGGACATCCATCAGCAGGATGTCAGGCCTGAAGGACGACAGCTCACTCATCAGTTGCATCGGATCGCTGACCCAGCGCACCTCAACCCCGGCGGAGTCCAGTACCAGGGTGTAATGCTCGGCCAGTTCCGGATCGTCCTCGACCAGTACTACCCTGCCCTGCCTCTTCGTATTACCCTCAAGCGCCAGGTATTCAATGCGTTCGGTCAGCTCCGGCAGGTCCACCGGGGCACAGAAAAACGCAGCGGCTCCCTGAGCCGCCGCCCGGTAGCGGCTGGCAAACGAACCATCATCACTCAGGCACACCACCGGCAATTCCCTGCTGTGGTGATCCCGGAGCTTGTCCCGCTGGGCAACCAGGCTTTCCAGTCGGTCAGCCGGGCACAAGACAACGGTCGGGCAGTGGCTGTTGTCGCCCACTGCAGCCAGGATGTCGGAATCCTCGCCTGCCACCCGCAGACAGGCAAAACCGTAGCCCGTCAGCGCTGGTGCCAACTCTTCGTAATCAATCCCGGGGCCGGGCACAATGCCGACAAACACCTGCATGCCGTGGCTGCCTTCCGGGCTTTCCGTTGGGGACTGAGCCAGGCCGGCGACAGGTAATGGAGGGCTGGCCAATAACGTGCGCAACGCCATCAGTTTTTCTATCGCCAGCAAGGGCACGTCTGCGCCCGGATTATCCAGCGCTTTCTCTGAGCCAGCCCTGAGCATTTTCTCCAGGCTTCGGGCGGCATCGCCCAGCTCGGGAAACCCGAAAGTACCGGCCGATCCGGCAAGCCGGTGCAAGCGTGCACATACATCCTGCAGCACAGCCTGGCCGGCGCTGCCCTGTTGCATCAACTCAGCCCGGCGTTCCAGCTCGGCCAGATCATCTGACGCCCGAACCGTAAAACGTTCCCGCAGTGCCGCCAGCTTTGATGACACATCACCGGTTGTCTCCGATACCGCCATGGCACCCTGCCTTTTAGTTATTTCATCGTGCGGCAATTTAGCCTACGCTCAGCCTCATAAAAGCATGTTTAATCGGGCTCTGCCATAACCACTCGGGGTTAATCTTGAAAAACCTGTCACTCGGCGGACGCTTTGCCGCTATTGCGGTGTTCAGCACCCTACTCACCGTCGTATTGATTGCCATAACAGCCTACAGGGAACTGGTGGCCGATTTCGAAAGTGTTCTGACCCAACGCCAACAACTCGAAACCGCAAATTATGCCAGTTCCGTCAATCAGCGCCTGCAACTCCGGCTCGGTTCACTTGGGGCCCTTGCGGCCCAGATGACCGACGGCGAAACCTTGTTACCAGCGTCGGAACTCACCCGGATTCTGAACCGGCAGAGCCTGCTGGCTCAATACTTCGATCTGGGACTGTTGGTGTTCGACGCAGACGGCGTTGCCCTTGCCGAGAACCAGTTTGTCGAAGGCCGGCTTGGCACTTCCTACGGTGACCGCGCCCACTTCAAGGAGGCTATCGCAAGCGGCGAGCCCTATATCAGCCGTCCTGTGCTGGGCCGGACAACAGGCACGTTGCTGGTCTCATTCCTGCATCCGATCCGCAACGATCACGGCCAGCTTCTTGGCCTGGCCGGGGGCAGCATCAATCTCGCCACAACCAGCCTGCTGCCAGACCCTGGACACCTTCTCCAGAAAGCCGTCTTCAAGGTTCTGGACACCCAGAACTTCACCCGCATTGATGACATTGAATCAACCGACCTTGTACCAATGCTGCCAGACCCGGGCGAGTCACCGCTGATCGACGCCGCGCTCTCCGGCATAACATCCGGCGTCGTGGAAGACAACGAAGGCCAGCGGTGGATCTACGCGACACGCCATCTGGAACGCGTTGGTTGGCTGTTTTTGCGGGCCGTACCCTACGAACAGGCAACCGCGCCGGCCCGGGCTTCATTCAGCCAGTTCATCATGATCAGCTTGCTGTTTCTGGCGATCATGCTTGCACTGGTGATGCTGCTGTCACGGGCCGCATCCCGACCCCTTGAGCAGATTGCGGCGGGCATTCGGCGAATCACCGAGAACATGGACCACCCCGGCCGCCTGCAAGAAGCCGGCGCACCGGAAATTCGCAGCGTAGCCCGCGCCTTCAACCGATTGATGGATGAGCGGGAAGCGCTGGATGACCTGAAAAGCCAGTTCATTTCCAACGTCAGCCATGAACTGAGAACGCCGCTCACCTCCATCAATGGCTCCCTGAAACTGCTGGCGTCCGGCAAAACCGGTACGCTGCCAGACAAGGCCGGGACCATGGTGGATGTCGCTCTTCGTAACAGTGAGCAACTGCAACGGCTGATCTCGGACCTGCTGGACTTCAACAAAGCGATCGCCGGCCAGTTAGCGGTCGAGCCGCAGCCAGTGGCTCTACCCAGTATTCTGGACGAGGCACGAACCGGCAACCGCTCCTACGCATCGGCTCACGGTGTGACGTTGCAGCTTGCGGAGCTGCCGCCAGTTTCTGTGCTCGCAGACCCACACCGATTACGTCAGATTCTCGATAATTTTATCAGCAATGCCTGCAAGTTTTCCCCATCGGGCAGCACCATCACACTGCGCGTAAAGATCCAAAAATCCGGCCAAGCGAGGATCATCGTGTCCGATCAGGGCAAGGGTGTTCCCGAACATTTTCTGCCCAAACTGTTCCAGCGCTTCGCTCAGGCAGAAGCCGGTTCTGCCAGAGCCAGGGCCGGTACCGGCCTCGGCCTGGCCATTTGTAAAGAGCTGGCCAGCCTGATGCGCGGGCAGGTTGGCTACTATTACAAAGATGGCGCCCATTTCTGGATTGATCTACCGACGGTGCAAGAGCATCAAAGCGAGAATCACCATGAAAATCCCTGAACGACCGCCCGAGGAAGGACAGCGACTTTCCGCACTGGAAACCTTGCAGCTTCTGGACACGCCACCTGAAGAGCGGTTTGACCGGGTTACCCGCCTGGCAGCGCAGCTGTTTGACGTTCCCATTGCACTCGTTTCGCTGGTCGACAAAGACCGTCAGTGGTTCAAATCCTGTTATGGCTTGGGGGTCAAGGAAACCGCGAGAGACATTTCCTTTTGCGGCCACGCCATCCTGGGGGCGGATATTTTCGTGGTCGAGAACGCCCTGGAAGACAACCGTTTTACCGACAATCCTCTGGTGACTGGCCATCCCAACATTCGGTTTTATGCAGGCGCACCACTGGAGGATCGCGTTGGAAACCGTCTTGGCACGTTGTGCCTCATCGACACCAGGCCAAGAGCCTTTTCCACCGAAAACCGGCAAAATCTTCGTGACCTGGCGGATCTGGTTGAGCGGGAATTCCAGTTCGTCGAACTGGGCGCCTACTATGGGGAGCGAACACGGGCGCTGAATATCCTGAATGAAATTGCTCTGGATACCGAGGGCACCGTAACGGAGCGGATTCAACGTGCCCTCGCCGCCGCCTGTGAATTTCTCTCGATGAACACCGGCATTGTCAGCCATATAACCGGCCAGGCCTACACCATTCAGTGGCACCATGAGCAAGGTAAACCAACCCTTAGCAACGGTATGACCCTGCCCCTGGAACGCACCTACTGCGCCATTCTTCTGCAGCACAGTCAGCTGATGGCCATCAGCCACATGGCCCGATCCCCCTACAACGACCATCCCTGTTACAAGGAGTTCGGACTGGAGAGCTATCTGGCAACCCCGATCTGGATGGACGGTGAAATTGTCGGCACCGTCAATTTCTCATCACGACTGCCCAAGCGACCGGGCTTTACTGAAACCGAGAAAATGTTTGTCAATTTGCTGGCCCGCTGGATTGCCGATATGGCCATGCAGCAACAGCACTCTGAAACCCTCAATAAGCTGGTTAGCAACGCACCCGGCATGCTTTACCAGTTCCGCCTCTGGCCCGACAGCCACAGCACTTTTCCCTACACAAGTCAGGGCATACAGGACATCTACGGCGTAACCGGAGAGGCAGCGGCACGGGATGCCAGACCGGTTTTCGAAAAGATTCACCCGGATGACCTACCCGCCGTTGCCGAGTCTATCCGGCGTTCCGCCGAGCAACTCACCGTCTGGCACCACCAGTATCGCATCCATGGCAAAGATGGCAGCTGGCGCTGGGTAGAAGGCCAGGCCAACCCCGAGACACTGACCGACGGCAGCATTCTGTGGCACGGATACATCATGGACATCTCCGAGCGCCACAAAACGGAATTGCTGAAAAGTGAGTTCATATCCACCGTCAGCCATGAATTGCGGACGCCGCTGACGTCTATTGCCGGATCACTGGGTCTCATTCTTGGCGGGGCAACAGGGCTGTTACCTGAAAAAACCGAGAAGATGTTGTCCATAGCACGCCGCAACACGGACCAACTCAGGGCACTGATCGATGACTTGCTGGATATCGAGAAGCTCGCCAGTGGCAAGATGCAGTTGCATCCGTCCCGCCAACTGCTGAGCGCGGCGGTTAAAGCCGCCATCGAGGAGATCCGCCCCTATGCCGGGAAGTCCGACATTTCAATCCACCTCGACACGTCGGCCCCGACACTGAAAGCCGTGTTTGACCCCGTTCGCCTGAAACAGGCACTCGCCAATCTGCTGTCAAATGCGGTGAAGTTCTCACCAGAGAAAAGTCAGATTCATGTCAGAGTCAAACAAACCCGCGACCAGGCACGGATCGAGGTGCAAGATCAGGGCTCGGGTATACCGGAACACTTCCGGGACCGGGTGTTCCAACGATTTGCCCAGGCCGACAGCTCTTCAACCCGTGCGCAGGAAGGCACAGGGCTTGGTTTGGCCGTGACCAGAGAACTGATGCTTGCCATGAATGGCGAGGTGGGGTTTGAATCGGAACCCGGGAAGGGCACGACGTTCTGGATGACCTTGCCCGTGAAGCGTTCCGGCAAGGAACCTCCGGAACCGGCCACCTAGGCGCGGTTCCGGGGTCGTGGTTCAGGCGTTTTTCAGCATCTCCCGCACGACATAGTGCAGAATGCCGCCGTGCTGGAAGTACACGGCTTCGTTAGCGGTATCGATCCGTGATTTCAGATCGCAGGTTTCGCTGGTGCCGTCCTTGCGGGCAACCGTCATCTTGAGGGTCTGACCCGGCTTGATCTCGCCAGAGAGGCCTTCAATGCTGATGGTTTCCTCACCGGTCAGTTTCAGGCTCTTGCGATCCGAACCCTCCGGGAACTGAAGCGGCATGACGCCCATGCCAATCAGGTTAGAGCGATGAATGCGCTCGTAGGATTCCGCTACCACGGCTCTTACGCCCAGTAGCCGGGTACCCTTGGCCGCCCAGTCCCGACTGGAACCGGTGCCGTATTCCTTGCCGGCAATCACGACCAGCGGTGTGCCCTGCTCCTGGTACTTCATGGCGGCGTCGTAGATCGCCATCTGCTCGCCCGAGGGCACGAACCTGGTGTACCCGCCTTCGACGCCATCGAGCATCTCATTACGGATACGCACGTTGGCGAAGGTGCCGCGCATCATGACTTCGTGATTGCCCCGGCGAGACCCGTAGGAGTTGAAGTCTTTCGGCTTCACGCCGTGTTCCTGCAGGTATTTACCTGCCGGGGTATCCGGCTTGAAAGAACCAGCCGGGGAGATGTGGTCGGTGGTTACCGAATCCCCCAGCAGGGCAAGGATGCGGGCATCCTTGATGTTCTGGACCGGTTCAGGCTGTTCACCCATGCCGTCAAAGAATGGCGGATGCTGGATGTAGGTGGATTTGTTGCTCCACTCATACACCTTGCTTTCCGGCACTTTGATGGACTTCCAGATATCGTCGCCTTCGAAGACTTCACCGTATTCCTTGCGGAACATGTCGGTCTTTACCTTCTCCACCGCCTCGGCAATTTCTGCCTGGCTGGGCCAGAGGTCGTTCAGGTACACCGGTTTGCCGTCTTTATCAGTGCCCAATGGCTCTTTGGTGAGGTCCAGCCGCACGTTACCGGCCAGGGCGTAGGCCACCACCAACGGTGGCGACGCCAGCCAGTTGGTTCTCACCAACGGATGCACCCGGCCTTCAAAGTTACGGTTACCGGAGAGCACCGAAGCCACGGTCAGGTCCCCCTCAATGATGGCTTTCTCGACCGCTTCCGGCAGGGGGCCGGAGTTGCCGATACAGGTGGTGCAACCATAGCCCACCAGGTTGAAACCGAGTGTGTTCAGGTCGTCCTGAAGGCCTGCCACTGCCAGGTAGTCCGTCACCACTTTCGAGCCAGGTGCTAATGAGGTCTTGACCCAGGGCTTGGTTTTCAGGCCTTTGGCAACAGCTTTGCGGGCAATCAACCCGGCAGCCATCATCACACTGGGATTGGAGGTATTGGTACAGGAGGTAATCGCCGCAATAACCACCGCGCCCGGGTCCAGCCGGGACTGCTTTCCGTTCATGTGCA
Organism: Marinobacter sp.; assembly: GCA_035303925.1. GTDB lineage: Bacteria > Pseudomonadota > Gammaproteobacteria > Pseudomonadales > Oleiphilaceae > Marinobacter. The sequence continues at coordinate 27,598 of DATGQY010000149.1, forward strand.
GCGTCTGGCTCGCCGGGTGTTCGAAATAAGCTTCATCAACGCCAACCGCGGTACCGCCCCCTTCGGATTCCATCTTGGCTTCCCGGGTTTCTGCCGGGCCCTCAGCGGTTGCCATGACCAACTCAAAGGCGGACTTCATGTTCTTCAGTGCAACGCGATCCTGCGGACGTTTGGGGCCCGCCAGACTGGCTTCCACCTCGGCCATGTCCAGCTCCAGGGTGTCGGTGTAGATGGGCTCATGGCCCGGCTCGCGCCACAGCCCCTGAGCCTTGGCATAGGCCTCCACCAGTTCCAACTGCTGTTCATCACGGCCGGTCAGGCGCATGTAGGTGAGGGTTTGCTCATCCACCGGGAAGAAGCCACAGGTCGCCCCGTATTCCGGCGCCATATTGGCGATGGTGGCCCGATCAGCAACCGGCATGTCTTTCAGGCCGTCGCCGTAGAATTCCACGAACTTGCCCACCACGCCTTTCTTGCGCAGCATTTCTACCACGGTCAGCACCAGATCGGTAGCCGTAATGCCCTCCCGCAGCTTGCCGGTCATCTTGAAACCGACCACTTCGGGAATCAGCATCGACACCGGCTGGCCCAGCATGGCGGCCTCGGCTTCGATACCGCCCACGCCCCAGCCGAGAATACCCAGGCCGTTGATCATGGTGGTGTGGGAATCCGTACCTACGAGCGTGTCCGGATAGGCGATCGTTTTGCCGTCTACCTCTTTCTGCCAAACCGTCTTGCCCAGGTATTCCAGGTTTACCTGGTGGCAGATACCGGTGCCCGGCGGCACCACCCGGAAGTTATCGAAGGCCTGCTGGCCCCAGCGCAGGAATTCGTATCGCTCCTGGTTGCGCTCCATCTCGATGGCGACGTTGTCCTTGAAGGCATCTGCCGTACCAAATTCATCCACCATTACCGAGTGGTCAATCACCAGGTCTACCGGCGACAGCGGATTGATCAGGGCGGGATCTTTACCGGCCCGTTTCACCGCCTCTCGCATGGCCGCCAGATCCACCACACCGGGCACGCCGGTAAAGTCCTGCATCAGCACCCTGGCCGGGCGAAACTGGATTTCGGTGTCGGATGTGCGCTCTTTCAACCACTGCACCATGGCATCAATATGGGCGCGGTCTACCGTGATGTCGTCTTCGTTGCGCAGCAGGTTCTCCATCAGCACTTTCAGGGAGAACGGCAAACGGTTCAGGTCGCCGAGGGTGTCGGCGGCTTTGGGCAGGCTGTAAAAGTGAAACGTCTTACCGCCTGCATCCAGGGTAGAAAGGGTCTTCAGGCTGTCTTTGCTTGATGATGTGTTCGACATACGGTGCCTCCTCTATTGCGTTCGCTCATCGGGAGCCTCTGGTTAACTATTGCACCGAATGGTCAGACTTCAACCGCTCATTGGCGAATGTTCGTTATTCAGCCGGTGAATAAAGTGCAAATCACCGGCTAAGGGCTTTCCCGCGTTGACACCAGCCCGACGGTGAACAATGCTGAGCTATTATCTCTGGGTTATGCCCATTACAAAGACAGGAACCATCTTGAACTCGGATCACCCCCACAGCTTGCCTGGACTTTCCAGTGACGACTCGCTGATGTTGCTGCGCACGACGGCAGAACTGTCTTTCAACTCCATATTGATTACCGACGCTCAGCAGAACATTGTCTATGCCAACCCGGCATTCTGTAACATGACCGGCTACGCCCCGGACGAGCTCTATGGCAAGAACCCGCGAATGCTTCAGGGTGCTCTGACCGAAGCCACGGTCATCGACAAGCTCCGCCGCGGGCTTGAAGAGCGCGGCTTTTTTGCCGGCTCTACCATCAATTACCGCAAAAATGGCAGACCGTATCTGGTTGAGTGGACCATTACTCCGATCAACGATAGCGCCGGAAAGACGCGATTCTACGTCTCCGTCCAGAAAGACATCACCCAGCTGCACGCAGAACAATCCACCGGCAACCTGTTCGCCAAAGCCATTGACGCGGCTTACGACGGCATATTTATCACCAATGCCGAGGGGCTCATTGAGTTTGCCAATCAGGGCTTTGAAATCATCACCGGGTACACACCCACCGAAGTCATTGGCAAAAAGCCCTCGGTACTGAAATCCGGCAAACATGACGCCACCTTCTACAAAGGCCTGTGGCGCCACCTGAATGAGGGTCTGCCTTTCCGGGCCATGGTGACAAACCGCCACAAGGGCGGGCACGAGATCCACTGCCAACAAACCATCACACCGGTGAAGGGTTCAGACGGCAAGATCACTCACTTTATCAGTATCATCAAAGATATGACTGACCGGGTTTTTGAGGAACTGAAGCTTCGGGAGCAGGCCTCACACGACTCCATGACCGGGCTGCTGAATCGCCGCGCCGGCGAGATTGAACTGGAAGTGTCACTGATTCAGGCCCAGGAGAGCGAATCACCCTTTTGTGTGCTGATGACCGACATCGATAACTTCAAGGCAGTGAACGACACCTACGGTCACGCTTCCGGAGACGAGATCATCAAGGCAGTAGCCGAGTCCCTGATGGAACAGACCCGGAAAACCGACAAGTGTGTGCGATGGGGTGGGGAGGAGTTCATTATCCTGCTGCCCTTCTGCGATCTCGACAAAGCCACCGAGATCGCCGAGAAAATCCGGGCCGACATAGCAAACACCTTCTTTGATGACGTGGGCACCGTTACCCTGTCTCTGGGCGTGACCGAGTCCAGCCTTGACGACACCCCCGCTGACATTCTGGAACGGGTAGACACCCTGCTCTATCAGTCCAAAAAAGACGGCAAAAACCGGGTTACGAGTAGCAGAGAAAGCGCGTAGCGGTTTCTCTTCGCCCCTAAGGCAACTTGTATCGATTGATCAGACCACCAACCTGACCGACGGCCTCACCCAACTCCCGGGCCCTCGCCATCACCCGGTCTGCCTCTTCAGCCACCTGTCCGTTACGAGAAGCTACGGCGTGAATGTTTTCGTTAATCTGCATGGAAGTTGCAGATTGCTGCTCACAGGCTGCGGCAATCTGATCGTTCATGCTGCTGACCGCACCAATGGCCTGCTCGATACGACTGATAGCTTCCGCCGCGGCCTGGATAGCCCGGGTGGATTCTCCAGACCGAGTCTGGCCCATTTCCATCGCAGCGCGAGTGGCTTCAGACAGACTTTTCAGCTCATCAACCGTGCTGCGAATTTCCTCTGTAAAGGCCTGAGTGCGACGAGACAGTGAGCGCACTTCATCCGCCACCACGGCAAATCCACGGCCGTGTTCACCGGCCCGGGCTGCTTCAATCGCAGCATTCAGTGCCAGCAGATTGGTCTGGTCCGAGATGTCGTTGATCGACCCGGTCACCCGGGCAATGGATTCCACTTTTTCCGCCAGTTGCTGAACCATACGGCTGCTGTCGCCCAGAGCCTGGTTCGTTGCTGCGGTCATGGTGCTCGCGCTGGCCATGGCTTTACTGCCGGCGCCGGAGGCCTTGGAGGCATCGGTGGCCGCTTCCGAAGCCAGCTGGGCGTTCTGGGCCACCTCCTGCACACTGGCAGCCATCTGATTACTGGCAGCGGCCACCTGATCTGACTGCTGTTGCTGGTCTTCAAGATACTGACGTGTGGTTCTGCTGGCATCGGCCAGCTGATCAGCATTCTGGCGCAGCACACCGGAGAATTCCCGCAACTCGGTGATCAAGGTGCAGGACTGCTCCATCATCTGGTTAAAGGACTGCGCACTTACGCTCCGGTCTTGAGCCGGTAATCGACCCCGCAGGTCCTTTTCTGTATCGAATTCCCGAACAATTTCGATCATCCGGTAAGCCTGCGCCCGCTCCGCTCCCATGTTGATGGCGAAGAACACCAGAATGCCGGCTTCGAACACCACAAAGGCGGCATGCAAAAAGGCAACACCCCAACTGCAACCATGATTGAAAATCATCAAGGGCATGCCACCAACCTGTGTTTCGGCCATTTGCAGGCCTGTCAGCAACAGGTGGTGCACAGCAATCACGCAAGCAGCTACAACAACCGGCAACCAATCCCGATAGATAATCACCAACGCCAGCGCAGAAAAGATGTGAAAGTGCATTTCAATACGGCCCATCTGGGCCTGAATCATCACTGCAGAGAACAGCATCAGGCAGGTTGCAAACACAGCGGAACAGGCTCGGGTGCCACGCAACGTCGCGTAACCCGCCAACGCCAAGCCGCCCACCAGCATAGCGGCCACAATGGCAAAGGCATAGGTGTCATACCCCCAGGGCACCAGCATCCCGACGACCGGCACATGCGCCAGCAGTATGATCAGCATTTGCTTATCGGTAATCAGCAGTTGCTGGCGGGCAAAATCATTACTCTGGATAGGTTCGGTCACGGTATGTCTCTTCCTCACAATACGACTGGATACCTTTTGCATTAATTGCAATGGCGACACAGTTCCTTAAGAGGTTATCCGCCAGCTGATGCAAAACTTGATAGACCTTGTCCAAAAAAAGCACATTGAAAGTTACGCGTGAATCGATAAGCAGATCACCCATCGGGCTCGTAAACCGGTGCGCCTGCCGCGCCAGCGGCATGATATGTGAACAGATGTGATGCGGGTTTCGGGTACTTCTGTCATCATTACCGACTGTTTTCTGACGGATCAGGACCCTCGCTTTGAAACACGATTGTCATTACCACCCGGGTGACCCAGCCAAATGGCACTGCGGTGAATGTCAGGTGCATTATTGCAGCCGCTGCATGCCGGAAGCCGACACCCGTCAGCGCAAGGCACTGTGCCCGAAATGCAGTAAAGCCATGCGCTACCTGGGCGCTGCCACCGAGGTTGTCCCGTTCTGGCAAAGGATCGGTGCCTTCTTCCGGTATCCGTTCCATACCGACCCGCTCATCGTTATTGCCATCTGCACCCTGGTGCCCATCATCGCCCCGGCCAATATCGTCGGGCTGATCATCTGGGTAGTGCTGGCGCTGGCACTGTTCAAATACACCTATGCAGTCATCAACCGGACCGCCGAAGGGCACCTGAAACCACCCCCGGTGGCGGAGGCTTTTACCGGCAGCGGTTTCAGCATCGTGATTCTGCAGCTTCTGGTGTTCGTGCTGATGGGCGGGCTGATCGGCGCAGCGGCGATGATTGGCGGGCCGTTTCTGGCGATGCTGGCACTGGCGTTCGTGGTGCTGGCGCTGCCGGCCAGCATCATGGTGCTGGCCATGGAGCGCTCTGTCGGGGCGGCTGTGAATCCGATGAACCTGGCCGTGCTGATGTCGCGGATCGGATCACCCTACTTCCTGCTGTATGGCTACCTTATTCTGCTGACGCTGGCATCCGGCGCCGCCCAGGACTTTGCGGTCAATCA
>DATGQY010000150.1:0-75961 GCA_035303925.1 Marinobacter sp.
ATCAACCCTCAGGGGCTGCAGGCCATTGGCAACAACCTGTTCAAGGAAACCAATGCCAGTGGCGATGCCGCTGAAGGTGAGCCAGGCCTTGCCGGGCTGGGCACCATTGAGCAGGGCACGATTGAATCGTCAAACGTGGAAGTGGTGGAAGAGCTGGTGAACATGATTACCACCCAGCGCGCCTACGAGATGAACTCGAAGGTGGTTTCCGCGACCGATCAGATGCTTCAGTTCATTACCAACAATATCGGGTAAGCCATGAAACGCATTCATCAAACCTGGATAACCAAGCGAGCGGCCACACTGGCACTGGTGGGGGCCCTGATTGTACTGCAGGGGTGCACCGCCATGAGCCGGCCCCGCGCTGTGCCGGACGACCCGGCCTACGCGCCCGTTCGGGCCCAGGCCATGATGCAGCGTGATCCGGATTCAGGTGCCATTTTCCAGGTATCCCGTAACTACAACATTTACGGTGATACCAAGGCTCTGAACGTGGGGGATGTACTGACGGTCTTCCTGGAAGAGTCCACCAGTGCCAGTAAAAACGCCGAAACCAGTATTTCCAAAGATCAAGAGCTGAGCATTCCTGAGCCTAACCTGTTCGGCAAGAACAACATCGGCCTGAATGCCTCCGCTAACTACGAGCGGGATTTCGAAGGCTCAGCTGAAGCCGACCAAAGCAATAGCCTCGCCGGCAGCATTACCGTGACCGTCACGGAAGTGTTGCCTAACGGTGTTTTGCGCATTCGCGGCGAAAAGTGGTTATCCCTGACCAACGGCGATGAGTACATTCGCCTGACCGGCATGGTGCGCCCGCAGGACATCGCACCGGATAACACCGTTGCCTCCAACCGTGTTGCGGATGCCCGATTTGCCTACGGCGGCACCGGAGACTTTGATCAGGCCAACCAGATGGGCTGGCTGGCTCGCTTCTTTAACAGTGAGTGGTGGCCGTTATGATCCGTAAACTCTTTGTTTTGTGCACGCTGCTGGCGGTTATCGCTGCGCCGGTCGCGGCGGATCGCCTGAAAGATCTGGCGAAAGTCAAAGGTGTGCGGAACAACCAGCTCATAGGCTACGGCCTGGTGGTGGGCCTGGACGGCACAGGCGATAAAGCGCCTTTCACCAACCAGACCTTTCGCAACATGATGAACCAGTTCGGTATTACCTTGCCGGATGGGGTCAACCCGAATCTTGCCAACGTGGCGGCCGTCACCATCAGTGCCACTTTGCCCCCGTTCGCCAAGGCCGGCCAGGAACTGGACATTACGGTATCGTCTATCGGTAATGCCGACAGCCTGCGAGGCGGCACCTTGCTAATGGCCCCGCTAAAGGGTGCCGACGGCCAGATATATGCGATGGCTCAGGGTAGTCTTGTGGTGGGCGGTTTTGGTGCCCAGGGTCAGGACGGTTCGCGCATCACGGTGAACGTGCCCAGTGTTGGCCGGATTCCCAACGGTGCGACCATTGAGCGTGAGGTGGAATCCCCGTTCAGCCGTGGAGACACCATCACCTTTAATTTGATGCGTGCCGATTTCACAACCGCTCGCCGGGTGGTTGAAGCCGTTAACGAACGACTGGGGCCAGACATGGCCTATGCCCATGATGCCACATCGATCTCGGTCAGAGCGCCGCGGGATCCGTCCCAGCGGGTCAGCTTTCTGTCGATTGTCGAGAACATTGAGGTAGACCCGGCGGAAGAATCTGCCAAGGTCGTGATCAACAGCCGCACCGGCACCATCGTTGTGGGCCAGAACGTGAAAGTCAGCCCGGCGGCGATCACCCACGGAAATCTGACTGTGACCATTCAGGAGAATCCGGAAGTGGTGCAGCCGAACCCGTTCGCCGACGGCGACACCGCGGTGCAGCAGAACACCCAGATAGCCGTTACCGAAGACCCGGCCCGTATGTTCCAGTTTGGGCCGGCAACCACGTTGAATGAAATTGTGCAGGCGGTGAACCAGGTGGGTGCTGCCCCGGGTGATGTGATGGCCGTTCTTGAAGCATTGAAACAGGCTGGCGCACTTCGTGCCGAGCTGATTGTGATCTAGGGGTAGCCATGCAGGACTATCGCGTACAACAAGCTCAGGTATACACCGACTTCAGCGGCCTCAATGCCCTGAAATCCCAGGCCCGCACCGACAAGCAGGCGGCACTGGAGCAGGTGGCGAAGCAGTTTGAAAGTCTGTTCCTCTCGGAAATGCTGAAGTCCATGCGTAAGGCCGGCGAAGTGTTTGCCGAAGGCAATTATCTGAACAGCAATGACAGTGAGTTCTACCGCGATATGTTCGATAGCCAGATCAGTCTGAGTATGGCCAATGGGTCCGGCACCGGCCTGGCGGAGGCGCTGGTGCGGCAGCTTGGAGAGAGCCTGCCGGGTATGGCCGCAAATGGTGAAAAGCTGGCGGCCCACAAGGCAACCCTGGCTGACTATGATCGCAGCATGCCTGCAATCTCTCCAAGGCTGCCAGAACAGATCGACGCCGTGGAAAAAGTGGCCCGGGCTGTAGCGAGTGAAGTTCCGGAAGTGGCTGCTGCCGCTTCGGCTGAAAAGCCTGTGGTATTTGAGTCCCCGGAGCATTTCGTCAGTGAACTGATGCCCTTTGCGGAGCAGATCGGCCGCGAAAGTGGCATTGACCCACGCCTGATGATTGCTCAGGCCGCACTCGAAACCGGCTGGGGTAAGCACATGATCAAAGGTGATGACAGTCAGCCCAGCTTCAATCTGTTCGGTATCAAGGCGGATGGTCGCTGGGGCGGCGACGCGGTAACGATCACCACCACGGAATTCCGCGGCGGCGTAGCCATGAAAGAGCGTGCCGATTTCCGCGCCTACCCGGATTACGAGGCCAGCTTCCGTGATTACGTCGATTTTCTCCAGGGCAACCCCCGGTATCGGGATGTGCTCTCCTCGGCAGGCGAACCTGAAGTATTTGCAGAGAAACTGCAGGAAGCCGGATATGCCACCGATCCGGAATACGGCTCCAAGATTCGCCGGATCATGAACCGTGATTCTCTGATGACACTGTCTATGGGCAGTGGCGGGATAAAGGAGTAACAGATCATGGCAGGATTGATCGGAATCGGCTTGACCGGTGTTCTCAGTCATCAGAGCGCACTGAATACCACGGCCAACAACATCACCAACGCCAATACCCCGGGGTACAGCCGGCAGGAAGTTCAGTTTGATACCCAGGAAGGTCGCCGAACCGGCGCCGGTACCGTGGGTAGTGGTGTTTCCATTGAAAACATCCGGCGCCTGGCTGACGAGTATCTGACCCAGCAGGTGCGCGAGGACAGCACGCTGTTTGGTGAGCAGAATGCGCTTAACTCGGAACTGACCCGGCTGGATAACCTTCTGGGTGGTGAAAGTACTGGTCTGAACAGTGCCTTGAACAACTTCTTTGCGTCACTGCAGAACGCAGCGGAAGATCCGACATCTCTGCCGCAACGCCAACTGGTGTTGAGCGAAGCGCAGCAGGTGGTCAACCGTTTTCAGGCGCTCCATGAAGAATTCGTACAGCAGCGAGAATCCATCAAAACCCAGATGGGGCAGGGCGTAAAAGATGCCAATACCCTGTTGAAGAGTATCGCGGAGCTCAATCTCGCCATTTCGGAATCGCCGGGTCTGGCACAGGGCCGGATGCCCCTGGAACTGATGGACAAGCGCGATGAAAAACTGCGCCAGTTGTCTGAGTTGGTGGGAATCCGGGTCACAGAGAGCGAGGGCAGTCAGGTCAACGTGTCTTTGGCCAACGGACTGGCACTGGTAACCGGCGCTAACGCGTCTGAGTTTGGTACGCGCACGAGTGCCGAAGACCCCACCCGGATGGAATTCACGCTGACAACCGGCGGGCGCAGCCTGTTGGTCGACGAACAGATTCAAGGTGGGAAGTTGGGGGGGCTGCGCCGTTTTGATGAACAGGCATTGAAGCCGGCGTTTGATGAGTTGGGCCGCCTGGCCGTGACCCTGTCGGCCTCCATCAATCACCAGCATGAAATTGGTATGGATTTGGAGGGTGATCTGGGGAGTAACTTCTTCACTGACATCAACAGTGTGGAGCTTCAGCGCAGCCGGGTGGTGCCAAACGCGAATAACTCAGAGCCGAAAAATGCCAGGCTGGCAGTTGAGATTACGGACAGCACCTTGTTGCCAGCCGGTACCTGGTCGCTCCAGTTCAGCGGTGATGGACGAAGCTATGAGCTGATCGATACCGCCACCGGCGAGACCGCCAGTCAGGGCCGCCTGCCTCAACCGGTCCAGTCGGAAATCACCATGCCGGGATTCAGCATTAGAGTAGAAGGTGGCGAATTCAACGCGGGTGACAAGTACCTGATTCAACCCAGTCGTAACGCTGCTGAAAACATTGCTCTGAATGTTCGCCGGGAAGAAGATCTGGCATTTGCCAGCCCGATCAGGGCAAGTGCGGGCGAGAATAACCTGGGGACGGCGACCATCAATCAGGGCAAGATGCTGAATGTCCGTAACCCCAATACCAATGCGTTGTTGCCAGGTTTTCAGACCCGGGGTGAATTGGCGAATGGGCCGATAACGATCGAGTTCGACAGCTATGATGCCGCCAGTGGCACATATGGCTATACGATTACAGACAATACGCCGGTGCCACCGGTTGGAGCGAATGTTTTAGAAACCGGCGTATACGACCCCAAGAAGATCAACACCTTCTTCAGTGATAACCCGAATGCCGGCAGTGCCTATCAGGGCTACCAGTTTGAAATGACCGGTGAGCCGAATGTGAACGATACCTTCACCATCGATTTCAATAAGAACGGTGTTTCTGACAACCGAAACGCCGAATTGCTTGCGGCGCTCGGTACTGCCAATACCATGAATGGCGGCAGCCAGAACTTTACCGAAGGGTACGCCGGTCTGGTCGAGGATATTGGCGTAAAAACCCGCCAGAGCCAGCTCGACAAAGACGCTGGCCAAACCCTGCTGGAGCAATCCAACAACCAGAGAGAGTCCATTTCCGGGGTCAACCTGGATGAAGAAGCCGGCAAACTGATCCAGTATCAGGCTGCCTACAACGCGTCTGCACAGGTTATGTCAGTAGCCCAGGACCTGTTCAATACATTGCTGCAGAGCTTCCGGTAAGGTGAGGTAAGGTAAAATGATCCGAATTTCATCACAGCAGATTTTTTCCGGCGGTATCAACCGGCTGCAGGATCTCAACAGCAATCTGGTGAATACCCAACAACAGATTTCCACCGGTAAGAAGGTTAACAAACCTTCGGATGATCCGGTGGCGGCGGCCCGTATTCTCAAGCTGGACCAGGATCTCAAGCGGGTAGAAACCTACGGCCGCAACGCAAGCCTGGCTGACAACCGACTCAAGCAGGAGGAGAGCTCTCTTGCCAGTGCGGTCGACATCATCCAGCGGGTGAGGGAACTGACGGTTCAGGCCGGTAACGGGTCGCTGTCCGCCAATGACCGGAAATCCATATCGGCCGAATTGAAGGAGCGCCTTGGTCAACTGGCCAACGTAGCCAATACCCGGGATGCCTCTGGTGAATACATCTTTAGCGGCTTTCAGGGCAACACTCAGGCGTTCGTCCAGGATGATTCCGGTGCCTGGGTTTACCAGGGGGACGAGGGTCAGCGGGTGCTGGAAATCGATGACGGTGTGACGGTGCCCATCAGCGACCACGGCAAAGGTATTTTCGAAAAGATTCCAGCCTCCGTTTCCATGACCGGAACGAACTCGGTCGACGGCTTTGTATCCGGTCTAGCTCTGGTTAATGAAAGCGATTTGCGAAGCGCGTTTGCGCCTGCGGTACCGGATGACTTGACGGTGACAGTCGTAGATGCAGCAGGCACTCTGTCGATCACCGCGAATGGCGGGGCCCTGAATCTGACACCAACACCGGCGCCGGTTGTAGGTGAGACGTTCGAAGTCGCAGGGATTGAACTGACGGTCAACGATGCCGTTTATGCTGCGCCCCCGGCTGCAACTGATTCGTTTACAATCGGTGTCAGCGACAAGCAGTCGGTCTTCGCAACGATTGAGAACCTGATCAGCGGTCTGGATACGATTGCCAAAGGCACGCCAAAAACCAATGCAGAGTATGATGCGCTGATTGCCGAGTCGCTTACCAACCTGGATAACGCGCAGGAATCTCTGATTCTGAAACAGACCGAGCTCGGCGGCAGGCTGAATGCTGTGGAGTCAACCACTGCATTTCTTGATGACTCTGCGCTGTATACCAAGGAGATCCGCTCCCAGCTTCAGGACGTTGACTATGCCGAGGCCATCAGCAATCTAAGCTTCCAGAGCTTTGTTTTACAGGCGGCCCAGCAGTCCTTCGCGCAGGTTTCCCAGCTTTCCCTGTTCGATCGATTGTAATGACCTGAAGCAATAGGCAATTTTTGCTTGCCGCCCGGTTGCTTTCAGGCTCAGGCTCAGTATAATCCTCCCACTCTCCGATGGCGGCGTGGTGAAATTGGTAGACACGACGGATTCAAAATCCGTTGGGGTAAAACCCGTGGCGGTTCGAGTCCGCCCGCCGCTACCACTTATTGGCCGCAACCTGCGGCATCGTGAATAGCCGGCCCATGAACGTCTCCGATTTTCATTTTGACCTGCCGGACGAGTTGATCGCCCGATACCCGCTCAAACAACGCAGTGCCTCCCGTTTGTTCAGCCTTGATGGCTTGTCCGGTCAGACCCAACATCTTCAGTTCACCGATCTTCCGGATCTGCTTCAGCCTGGCGACCTTCTGGTCTTCAACAATACCCGTGTGATTCCTGCTCGCCTGTTTGGCCAGAAAGAAACCGGTGGCCGGGTTGAAGTTCTGGTCGAGCGCCTTTTGGGTGAGCGGGAGATCCTGGCTCATGCCCGTGCATCGAAAGCCCTGAAGGAAGGTCAGAAAGTCATCCTGGAGGACGGCTCTACGTTGACCATGGTCAAACGGGAAGAGACACTGTTCCGGTTCGTTTATGATGGTGCGGAAGTGATCCTGGATGTTCTCGAGCGCATCGGCCATATGCCTTTGCCGCCTTATATGGAGCGCGAGGACGATCTGTCGGACCGCGAGCGTTATCAAACCGTCTATGCGCGGGAAGCGGGGGCGGTGGCCGCGCCAACGGCAGGCCTGCATTTTGATGATGAACTGCTGAAAACCCTGAGTGCCAAAGGTATTGAGTTCGCTTATGTGACACTGCATGTTGGCGCCGGTACTTTTCAGCCGGTGCGGGTTGATAAGCTGGAAGACCATGTCATGCACAGCGAAGTTGCGCATGTGTCCCAGGAAACCGTTGACGCGGTGAATAAGGCCCGGGCGAGAGGCGGCCGAGTGATTGCGGTAGGGACAACCTCGGTGCGATCCCTGGAATCCGCCAGTCGGGCTGGGTCCTTAAGTCCGTTCAGGGGCGAAACCGATATCTTTATCTACCCCGGCTACCGGTTCCAGACCGTTGACGCCATGATCACCAACTTCCATCTGCCGGAATCGACGCTGATCATGCTGGTCAGTGCGTTTGCCGGCTACACAAATATTATGTCTGCGTACCGGGAAGCGGTAGAGCAGCGCTATCGCTTTTTCAGCTACGGTGACGCCATGTTCCTGGCAGCTCAGGAGCCAAGCCGAGGCATGTTGGCTGGTGCCAACCACAACGAATTCAGTGGAGAAAACCCGTGACAGACTCCTGTTTTATGTCTTTCGAAAAGTTGGGAGAGGATGGTAAAGCCCGTCGAGGCCGCCTGACGTTCCCCCGCGGTACGGTCGAGACCCCGGCCTTCATGCCGGTGGGTACCTACGGTACTGTCAAAGGTATGCTGCCAAGGGATATCGAAGCCATTGGGGCCCAGATTATTCTGGGTAACACGTTTCACCTTATGCTGCGCCCTGGCACCGAAGTAGTGAAAGCCCACGGCGATCTTCATGACTTTACCCAGTGGCAGGGGCCGATTCTTACTGATTCCGGCGGCTTTCAGGTGTTCAGTCTCGGTGAGATGCGTAAGATCACTGAGCAAGGGGTTACCTTCCGTTCGCCGGTGGATGGTGCCAAGGTGGAGTTGTCTCCGGAAATTGCCATTCAGGTTCAGCGGGATCTGGGTTCGGATATCGTCATGATCTTTGACGAATGCACGCCATACCCGGCAACCGAGAAGCAGGCGAAGGAATCCATGGAGCTTTCCCTGCGCTGGGCGGAACGTAGCAAAAAAGCGCACGAAGGTAATCCGGCTGCACTCTTCGGTATTGTTCAGGGTGGCATGTATGAATCCTTGCGGGACCGGTCGCTCGAAGGCCTGACGGAAATAGGTTTTGATGGCTATGCCATAGGCGGCCTGTCCGTTGGCGAGCCCAAAGAAGACATGATCCGGATTCTGGACCATCTGCCGCCGAAAATGCCGGAAGACAAACCCCGGTACCTGATGGGCGTGGGGCGCCCGGAGGATCTGGTTGAAGCGGTGCGCCGCGGTGTCGATATGTTTGACTGCGTGATGCCTACGCGAAACGCCCGGAACGGCTACCTGTTCACCTCAACCGGTATCGTGAAAATCCGGAATGCGAAGAATCGTCACGATACCGGTCCCCTGGATGAGCGCTGCGACTGCTACACCTGTCAGAATTTCTCGAAAAGCTATCTGCACCACCTGGACAAGTGTGGCGAAATGCTGGGCTCCCAGCTTAATACCATCCACAATCTGCGCTTCTATCAGAACCTGATGAGCGGATTGCGTGGGGCCATTGAAGCAGGTACATTGTCGGACTTTATAAGCGAATTCTATGCCTTACGTGGCGAATCGGTGCCGCCGCTGGGTAATTCCTGATCACAATTTAAATCACGACTCGTCAAATTAACGGAGAACCTGAATGAAAACGATCAAACTGCTCATCGCTGGCCTGCTGTCTCTGATGCCTGCATTTGCCATGGCTGAAGGTGCTGCGCCTGGCGGTCAGGGAATGGGCGTCATGGGCCAGGTTATCTTTTTTGCCGGCTTTATCCTGATTTTCTATTTCCTGATCTGGCGTCCGCAGTCCAAGCGTGCCAAGGAGCACAAAAACCTGATGTCTGGCCTGAACAAGGGTGACGAGGTTGTCACTTCCGGTGGTGTGGTTGGTCGCATTACCAAGGTTACCGACGATTTCATCGTTCTTGAGGTGGCCGACAACACTGAAATCAAAGTGCAGAAGATTGCAGTCGCTGGTGCACTGCCCAAAGGCACGCTCAAGGACATCTGAGCTGATTGATAGCCGGCGCGGAGTGCGCCGGCTGAGTCACACTGGCTGAAACACCAAAGGCTGGCGGGTTTGCCGGCTCAAAGGGATCCCATGCTGAATAAGTATCCTCTCTGGAAAAATCTGGTGATCGTGTTCGCACTGATCATCGGGTTTATTTACGCCTTACCGAATTTTTTCCCTGACGATTACGCGATTCAGATCACCGGTGCTCGTGGCAGCACCGAGGTAGACCAGCGAATTCTGGATCGTGCGTTGGGCGCTCTCGAAAGTCAGGGTATTGAAGTCAAGTCCAGCGCTGTAGAAGAGCGAGATGCACTGATTCGTCTGACCAGCTCTGACGACCAGCTGCGGGCACGCCCGGCTGTCCAGGCGGCCCTGGGTAATGACTATCTTGTTGCGCTGAATATGGCTCCATCAACACCGGGCTGGTTGCGTAGCCTGGGTGCCGGGCCAATGAAACTCGGTCTGGACCTTCGTGGTGGTGTTCACTTCCTGTTGGAAGTTGACATGGAGACGGCGGTCAGCCAGCGACTCGAGGCACTTTCGGGGCAGATCAAACAGGATATGCGTGACGAGAGGATTCGCTACCGTGGTGGCGATGTTCAGAACAGTCGGGAAATCGTTTTGAGTTTTCGGGACTCCGAGAGTCGTACTCAGGCGTTTGAACTGGTTCGCGACCAGTTCAATGAGTTTCTGTTGGATGAAAGCACCGACGGCGGCGAATTTTTGCTCACCCTGACGCTTTCTGAAGCAGAGCTTCGCAGCATTCAGGAATACGCTCTGGAGCAGAACCTGACAACGATTCGCAACCGGGTGAACGAGTTGGGCGTCGCAGAGCCGCTGGTTCAGCGCCAGGGTGCCGACCGAATTATCGTTGAGCTTCCCGGTGTTCAGGACACCGCTCAGGCAAAGCGTGTTCTCGGCGCCACGGCGAACCTGGAATTCCGTATGGAGGCCCGCCAGGATGCCTCGTCCGCAGAAACCGAACAGTTCAGTTTCCGCGATACCCCGCAGCGGACAGCGCGCCTGGAGCGCGATGTGATTGCTACCGGTAACAACGTAGCTAACGCCCAGCAGGCCTTTGACGAGAATGGCCAACCGCAGGTCAATATCACCATGGATTCCGTGGGTGGTGACCTGATGAATCGCGCTACTCGCAATAACGTCGGTCGGCGCATGGCCGTGCTGTTTATCGAGTTCCGCACCGAGATGGAAACCCGGGAAGTTGATGGCGAGCTCAAGCAGGTTGAAAACCGGGTTGTTGAGAAAGGTCTGATCAGTCTGGCTACTGTGCAGTCTGCACTTGGCAGCAGCTTCCGTATCACCGGTCTTGATTCGATTCCTGAGGCTGCAGAATTGGCGTTGCTGCTTCGTGCCGGTGCGCTGGCGGCGCCCATGTACTTTGTTCAGGAGCGCACCATCGGGCCGAGCCTTGGGCAGAAGAACATCGATGCTGGCATGATGTCGGTGGCACTTGGCTTCGGCCTTGTCCTACTGTACATGCTGGTTTACTACCGCGGGTTCGGGCTGATTGCCAACGTTTCACTGACTCTGAACCTGATGCTGCTGGTTGCTTGCATGTCCATTCTTTCAGCAACCCTGACCCTGCCGGGTATTGCGGGTATCGTGCTGACCGTTGGTATGGCGGTAGACGCCAACGTATTGATATTTGAGCGTATAAAGGAAGAGCTGAAAGCGGGCATACCGCCGCAAAGCGCAATTAATGCGGGTTACGGCCGGGCCTTCGTGTCGATTTTCGATGCCAACATCACCACGCTACTGGTTGCCGTGATTCTGTTCGCCATGGGTTCAGGGCCGGTCAAGGGCTTCGCGATCACATTATGTATCGGCATTCTGACCTCCATGTTCTGTGGCCTGATGGTGAGCCGGGGTATTGTGAACCTGGTATATGGCGGCCGAAGGGTCGAGAAACTTTCGATCGGGGGGAAGCTCGCTAATGGCTGATCTTGAAAAGCAACCGTTTGATTTTATGGGGTTCCGGAAGGCTGCTTCCGTGCTTTCAATTGTTCTTGTCGTTGCCTCTATTGCCCTGTTGGGGGTTCGTGGCCTGAATTTCGGCATGGATTTCACCGGCGGCACGTCGGTTGAATTCGAATATGCGGAGGCTCCAAGCCTGGACGACATTCGCGCCAGACTGACTGAAGTCGGGTATGAACAGTTTTCGGTGCAGAATTTCGGTGCCGACACTACCGTGCTGATTCGCATGGCCGAGGCGGGTAATGACGAGTTGGCCCGCGAGGTAACGGCTGCTCTGTCGGCATCCGGCTCCGAGCTCGAACTGGTCAGCTCCGAGTTTGTCGGTTCCCAGGTGGGCGAGGAGCTCAAGGTAGACAGCGGTCTTGGACTTCTCATTGCTCTGGCGGTGGTACTGATTTACGTTGGTATGCGCTTCCAGTTCAAGTTTGGTATTGCCTCGGTCATCCCGCTGGCCCATGACGTGCTGATCGTTCTGGGTGTATTTGCCCTGTTCCAGTGGACGTTTGATCTGACGGTGCTGGCTGCATTGCTTGCGGTTATCGGTTATTCCTTGAACGATACCATTGTTGTGGCAGACCGGATTCGGGAAAACTTCCGCAAAATGCGCGTTGGTGAGCCCTGGGATATCATCAATCAGTCCATTCACGAAACGATTTCTCGTACCATCAACACCTCCGGTACTACGCTGGTCGTTCTGCTGGCCTTGTATTTCCTGGGCGGTGAGGCGATCAACAACTTTGCACTCGCACTGATCGTCGGTGTGGTGGTGGGTACCTACTCGTCCATCTACGTGTCGGCGAACATGTTGATGGTCATGGGGGTTACCCGTGAAGATTTGATGGATCCGGCGAAAGAAGGTACCGGCGAGGAAGCCGAAGAAGAGCAGCCGCCCGAGTGGCTGAATCGCATGTAACTGCCGGGTACCCGGGCATGGCTTATGATTGTCCGGCCGAAAAAAACCGCCATCCGTGAGGAGTGGCGGTTTTTTTATGCCTTCGATAATGTTCTATCGGGGCAGGCGACCACGGAACGGGTGCAGTACTTTCAGAATTTCTCTGAACAGCTTAGGGTTTGCGACGATCAACTGACGAGCATTGCCGATGGACGGGTTGCCGGAAAAATCGCCCGTTAGAGCGCCGGATTCCATGGCCAGGGTAACGCCCAGGTCAAGATCCACAGCCTCAGGGCGGAAGATGATGGCGGCGTCCAGCAAGCCGGCAGATACGCGGGCAATGTCCAGCACGACACAGCCGGACGTGCGGAACATACCGGTTTCACGGGCCAGGGTGGCAGCCATCTCGCCCCAGATCATCGGGTCGTCGCCTTGACGTGACTGGTCCAGCAGGTTGGTTGCAAGCGCTGATTTGGCTGGCAGCTTGACCTCTGATGCCCGCACGCGCCGGCTGTTCAGTGCTGCGCCATGGCCGCGGCTTGCTGAATACTCTTCACCGGTAACCGGGTTAACCAGCAGCAGGTTCTCGGTGCGGTTGTTTTTCTTTTGCGACAGAGCCAGAGCGAACTCCGGAATACCCCGGACAAAGTTGTCGCGGCCCAGCACCGGGAATATGTGCCAGCTCCGTTCGCTGCCATTGGCATCAGCCTCACCCATGGGTGCGATGGTGTGATCTTTGTAGGCTTTATCGAGCTGCTCTGCGAAGTTGTCGTAGATCGACTGCTCAACCCGCTCCAGCTGCCGATAACGCTCGGATTCGTCTTTGCCGTTGGGTTCCTGTCGCTCGAAATGGGCTTTCAGGTAATCAGACCCCTGGCGGGCTACGCGCAGGGCCATTTTAATTGCTGGTTCCATCTGAGTGTTCATTATCCGGGTGTGTGAAGGCCGAATATGATAGCAAAAACTCTCGCACCTTGTCTGTTTTTTGGCTCAGCAAAAGCACGGATATCACAGCGTTGCGGGATATCCGGAGAGCGGAAACCCATGGCTTTCTGGTATCATTCGCTTCTTTTTTCCGATCATTAACGAGCAACAGGCCCGATGACCATGCACGAACCCGCGCTGCCGCCGGATGGAACTGATACCTTTAACGACCAGATTCGAATCGTTCTGGTTGAAACTTCCCATTCGGGCAATATCGGTGCGGTGGCTCGGGCCATGAAGAATATGGGGCTCGGGAATCTCTGGCTCGTAAATCCGGCGTCCTTCCCGGACGAGACCTCCTATGCGCGTTCCGCAGGCGCCTCGGATGTTCTCGACAGAGCTCAGGTTGTGTCCTCCCTGGACGAGGCCCTGGCAGACTGCGTGCTGGTTATGGGAACGAGTGCCCGGGGCCGCAAGGTGCCCTGGCCGGTGATTGCGCCGACCCAGGCTGCGGCAACCGCCGCAGGGCATAGTGCGCAGGGAAAAGTCGCTTTGGTATTTGGCCGTGAAAACCATGGTTTGTCCAACGATGAGTTGCAGCGTTGTCACTACCACATTCACATTCCATCGAACCCTGACTACAGTTCATTGAATCTGGCCATGGCTGTGCAGGTGTTGTGTTACGAACTTCGAATGCAGTACCTCCGGGGGCTTGAAGACAGTGAGTCCAGCCCTTACCTCGAACCTATGGTGGCGCCGGGTGATCCGGGCTGGGATGTTCCTCCGGCAACGGTAGGTGAGGTTGAAGGGTTTTTCGGGCATTTCGAGCAGGTTCTCGTGGATGTGGATTTCCATCGCCGTGACAACCCGCGCCATCTTATGGCGCGTTTGCGGAGGTTGTTCCAGAGAGCTCGAATGGATCAGATGGAAGTGAATATTCTCCGGGGCGTGCTCGCCTCCATTCAAAAGGCGGCTGGCTCCCAAAAAGGTGGCACCCAGAAGAAGTCTGAGGCGGCTGCGGCCAAAGTAGAAGGGCAGGAATAAAAACATGTTTGAACGTTTGCGCGAAGATATAAAAAGCGTGTTTCACCGGGATCCTGCGGCACGCAACACCTTTGAAGTATTAACTAACTACCCGGGCCTGCACGCATTGTTGCTCCACCGCCTGTCTCACTGGCTCTGGAATCTTGGTCTGAAATGGCTGGCCCGAACGCTTTCCACTCTGGCGCGCTGGTTTACGGGCATTGAGATTCACCCGGGCGCCACAATTGGCCGGCGTTTCTTTATAGATCACGGTATGGGCGTTGTGATTGGTGAGACAACCGTTATTGGTGATGATGTGACGCTCTACCAAGGGGTTACCCTGGGCGGAACCAGTTGGAACAAGGGGAAGCGCCATCCCACCATTGGCGATGGCGTGGTTGTAGGCGCCGGCGCCAAGATTCTGGGGCCCTTCGAAGTGGGCGAGGGCGCCAAGATCGGCTCCAATTCGGTGGTTACCAAGGCGGTACCGGCCGGTGCGACCGTGGTGGGTATCCCTGGCCGGGTGATTGTGAAGCGTAAAACGGAGGACGACGACGTTCGCCGCAAGGAAATGGAAGAGCGGATGGGGTTCGATGCCTACGGCGTAACGGAAGAGATGCCAGACCCGGTTGCCCGCGCGGTTCGCTCACTGCTCGACCACATGCATGCTGTTGATGATCGCATTGAAACCATGTGCAAGGCTATTCGCAAGGTCAACAGTGAATACCAGAACGGTGAGTTGCCGCCATTGCACGAGGAGGATTTTGACTGTGTTCGGGATGAGGCGGATGTCGAGGGTAAGGGTTGAATACTTGACTGTTTTGGTAGGTCAATTCATACTCGGCCATGCAAATCGATATTCAATCCCATTACCGGGGCTGAGAATATGAAGCTCACCACAAAAGGCCGTTACGCCGTTACAGCGATGCTGGATCTGGCCCTGCACGGCAGTGAAGGTCCGGTGAGCCTTGCGGACATTTCAGCCCGCCAGGAAATATCCCTTTCATACCTGGAACAACTTTTTTCCCGCCTGAGGCGGCAGAAGCTGGTGGTCAGCGTCCGTGGACCAGGCGGTGGGTACCGGCTAAGTCGATCCGCTGACGATGTGTATATCGCCGAAGTGGTGGACGCCGTCAGTGAATCGCTGGACACCACGCGGTGTGGGAACAAGGGCGACTGCCAGAATGGCGAAAAGTGTCTCACTCATCATCTGTGGTCCGATCTCACGGATCAGATTCACCAGTTCCTGAGCGATATCAGTCTCGGTGATTTGATGCGCAAGCGTGAAATCCGGCAGGTTGCAGATCGTCAGAACCGTAAGCAGTCAGAATCCACCGCGGATGCGATAAACACCCGCCAACTGACAGACCAGGCTTCGGCCTGATAACAGCATACTCTCCTTAACTTATGAAAAAGCCTGTGTACCTGGATTATGCGGCGACCACGCCCGTTGACCCTGTTGTTGCTGAAGAAATGGCTAAATACCTCACAGTCGACGGTGTTTTTGGCAACCCTGCATCTCGCTCCCACGGTTATGGATGGCAGGCCGAAGCTGCCGTAGAAAACGCTCGCCGTCAGGTAGCCGAACTCATTCATGCCGATCCAAGAGAAATTGTCTGGACTTCCGGTGCCACAGAATCGGATAACCTGGCCATAAAAGGTGTCGTTGATGTCAACTCGAGTCCACACATTGTGACCTCGTTGATTGAGCACAAGGCGGTAGTTGATACCTGTAAATGGCTGGAACAGCAGGGGGTTGACGTCACCTGGTTGACTCCGCAACCCGATGGCAGGATCTCGCCTGAATCCGTCGCGGAATCGCTCAAGGACAATACCGTTCTGGTCAGTCTGATGATGGTTAACAACGAATTGGGTTGTGTCACCGACATCCAGTCCATCGGCGCGATGCTTCGAGAGCGTGGCGTGCTTTTTCACGTAGATGCTGCACAGGCCGCTGGCAAGTTGCCGCTCAATGTTGCCAGCCTGAATGCTGATTTGCTGTCGTTGTCGGCTCACAAGGTGTACGGGCCGAAGGGAATTGGTGCTCTTTACGTTCGACGATCGCCGGATGTTCGGGTGCAGGCCCAGATTCATGGCGGTGGTCACGAGCGCGGAATGCGGTCCGGCACGCTGGCTACCCATCAAATTGTCGGTATGGGGCAGGCCTTTGAACTGGCTGGCCAGAGGCTTGACGCCGAAATCGTGAGCCTTGAGGCGATGCGGCAGACATTCCTTGCCGGCCTGGAGTCTCTGGAAGGCGTGTATTTCAACGGCAGTCGTGAGCACCGGGTGCCGGGTATTGTTAACCTGTCTTTCCAAGGCGTTGATGCTGAGTCGTTGATGTTAGGTCTGCGTAACCTCGCGGTTTCGTCAGGTTCGGCCTGTGCCTCTGCCACGGTTGAACCCTCCTTCGTATTGCGGGGAATCGGAGTGAGCGATGAGTTGGCCCACCGAGCGCTGCGATTCTCGTTTGGCCGCTTCAGCACCCATGAAGAAATAGAGTTTGCCGTTGCGCAAATTATTGATGTCGTTACGCGACTTCGCACGGTGCGGTAGGCAGTCGGCCCCTGACTGCGTATAATCTAACCCCTGATTTTTAACCCTAACCAGATTGGAGAATTACCATGGCAAATGAGCGCACGCTCTCGATCATCAAGCCCGACGCGGTCGCCAAGAATGTGATCGGCGAAATCTACAGCCGTTTCGAGAAAGCCGGCCTGAAAATCGTCGCTGCCAAGATGATGCACCTGACCCAGGAGCAGGCAGAAGGCTTTTACGCCGAGCACAAAGAGCGTCCTTTCTTCAACGATCTGGTTGCTTTCATGACGTCTGGCCCTGTTGTTGTTCAGGCCCTGGAAGGCGAAGGCGCCATCCTGAAGAACCGCGAGCTGATGGGTGCTACCAACCCTAAAGAAGCCGAAGCGGGTACTATCCGTGCCGATTTCGCGTCTTCCATTGATGCCAACGCCGTTCACGGTTCCGACTCTGCGGCGTCTGCCGAGCGTGAAGTTGCGTATTTTTTTAACGACAACGAAATCTGCCCGCGCGGCTGATGTTGTCTGTTCAGGGGTGGCATGTGCCGCCCCTGAATTGGTTATCTGATCGAGGTTATGCCATGACTGCCCCTGCCGAAAAAACCAATCTTCTGGGAATGCCCAAGGAAAAGCTTGAAGCCTTCTTTGAGACCCTGGGAGAAAAGCGTTTCCGTGCTCAGCAGGTTCTGCAGTGGATCCACCAGTGGGGTATTGATGACTTCGATCAAATGACCAATATGAGCAAGGCCCTCAGGGAAAAGCTCAAGGCAGTGGCTGAGGTGCGTGGTCCTGAAGTGGTCTTTGATGAAACTTCAAAAGATGGCACACGTAAGTGGGTCATGCGAATGGATAACGGGAACAGTGTCGAAACGGTACTGATTCCGGACGGTGAGCGGGGGACGTTGTGTGTATCCTCGCAGATCGGCTGCTCACTGGATTGCACATTCTGTTCAACCGGAAAGCGCGGGTTCAACCGGAACCTGACGGCTGCCGAAGTAATCGGTCAGGTCTGGGTCGCCCGCAAGGCGTTCATGCCGTTTGACATCAAGGATCGCCCGATCACCAACGTGGTCATGATGGGGATGGGTGAGCCGTTGTTGAATTTCGACAACGTCGTAGATGCCATGAACCTGATGATGGAAGATCTCGCCTATGGGATTTCCAAGCGCCGTGTGACACTGAGTACCTCTGGCGTGGTTCCTGCCATTGATCGGCTGGCTGAGGTTACCGATGTTTCACTGGCCATCTCACTTCATGCACCCAATGATGAATTGCGCAACAAGCTGGTTCCATTGAATAAAAAGTATCCGATAGCGGAATTGCTGGCAGCCACCAAGCGATATTTTGCACGATTGCCGGAGAAACGTAAGGCGACTATCGAATACACGGTTATTGAGGGTGTGAACGATCAGCCGGAACACGCCCGTGAATTGGTGGAGTTGCTCAAGGATTTGCCTTGCAAGATTAATCTGATACCGTTCAACCCGTTTCCGGAAAGCGATTTTAAACGGCCAAGCATGAATGCCACTCGCAGGTTTCAGACCGTTCTTAATGAGGCTGGCTACGTCGCAACCATTCGGACCACTCGTGGCGACGATATCGATGCGGCCTGTGGTCAGCTGGTGGGTCGGGTAGAGGATCGTACGCGCAGAAGTCAGCGCTACATTGCTGTGCAGCAGGTCAACCCCTGACTTGATGGCTGCATAGAGTCGAAAGATAAGGTGTTTGTTGATGGTGAAGCTCAAGACCGTAAAGCTGGTTACCCCGATCCTGGTACTCCTGGGACTGTTGGTTTCCGGTTGCGTGACCACGACAGACAGCCGTTTCAGTCGAGAGGCGGATCGCGATAAAGCCCTGGCGAACTATGTGCAATTAGCCACGGCGTACATAGGGCAGGGTAATCTTGGTCGAGCAAGGCACCACCTCGATCGCGCTTTTGAGCTGGACGAAGACTACGCTGCGGCCCATGCGGCCATGGGGTTGGTCTACAGTTCCGAAGGTGAAGACGATCTGGCAGAAAAGAGTTTCAGGAAATCGGTAGCTTCGGATGGAGGTTATACCCGGGGCAGAGTCTATTACGGAGCTTTCCTGTACAGTAAAAACCGGTTTGATGAAGCGCGCGCTCAGTTTAAAAGTGCGTCTGAAGACACGAGCTATAAAGATCGCGGAGGTGTCTTCTACAACCTGGGTATGACGGAAGAGCGATTGGGTAATCTCGCTGAAGCTGAGGCCTCCTATCGCAGGGCCGTGGAGCTCACCCGCGGTGAAGCCCGAACGGTATTGTCTTTGTCTCGTGTACTGGTGGAACAGGACGACTATTCCGCTGCCTCCCGATACTACGCCCGTCTTCAGACCATGATTCAGAGAAATCCGAGGCTGACTCATTCAGCAGAGAGCCTTTTTACCGGTATTCGCATTGCGCGCCATTTTCAGGACAGAGACCAGGAAGCCAGTCTGGCGCTGTTGTTAAAAAACGAGTTTCCTGAGTCGGTGGAGTTCCAACAATATAAGGTGCTGATTACTAATGGCAAGTGAACAGCAGGAAACATCAGTGGCGGCAGATCCTGTAGGCCGTCAGCTGCAGCGGGCCAGAGAATCCAAGGGCCTGAGTGTGACAGCCGTTGCCGAGCAGCAGCATCTCCGATCCTCAATCATTCAAGCCATTGAAGCCGGCGACTACAGCAAGATCGACACCGAGCTGTTTTTGAAAGGGTACGTCAGAGCCTATGCCCGGCAGGTCGATCTGGACGGTGACGCGTTGATCCGGGATCTGGATGCAGAGCTTGCCCCGATGCGAAGACTGAAGGAAGAAGAGCAGCAGGCTCACCCCTTGGTCAATATTGAGCGCCGAAGGAAAAAGAAACGTCAGATTGCCAAAGTGTTGTTGCTGGCACTGGTACTTGGCCTTGCGGGATATCTGGCTTTTCAGTTTTTTGCTCAGAAGGATGACGCTGGCGCACCAGCAGAGCCTGCCACCCATTCGGAGCAGCCGGCTCTTGAACAGGACACCGTTGATGAGGCACCCGCTCCCGACGTTTCGGAAGCTGAAGGCTCAATGGAACCTCCGGCGGCGGAGCCAGTCAATGAGGTACCTTCAGATACTGATATAGCACTGCCGGATTCGGACACAGCGCAGCCGGATGCAATCGATGTTCCTGACGAAGCCCAGGCAGCATCAGATACTGGCGCATTGCCGGAAGATTCATCCCGGGTTGTAGAAAGTGCTCAGGTGCCCGCTGACGTGCTCGAGCCCGCGCTTACCGAGCCGGAAGTCACGCAAGCGGCTACCCCTTCTACCGCGCGCCTGGAGATGACATTCAGTGATGATTGCTGGATTCAGGTGTCCGACAGCACTGGCCGGCGACTGGTCAGTGCGCTGCGTCGCCAGGGCGACAGCCTGGATGTATCCGGTGTGCCGCCCCTCAGGGTGGTGGTCGGAGCAATGAATGCCGTCGAATCTATTCAGTTTCAGGGGGAGCCCCTTGCAATGGATAGTTTTCGCGTAGTGAATAACAGATCAGAGTTCACGCTCGAACCCTGAACCTAACGCCCGGACAGATTGTTGGTTCCAGTCAATGAAACAAGATTCCCCGATCAAAAGACGTAAATCCCGGCAAATCATGGTTGGTGATGTACCGGTAGGTGGTGATGCACCTATCGCGGTTCAGAGTATGACCAACACCAACACGTGCGATGTTGCCGCTACCGTTGCCCAGATCAATGCCATTCAGGAGGCCGGAGCGGACATTGTTCGTGTGTCGGTTCCCTCCATGGATGCCGCTGAAGCCTTTGGCAAGATTCGTCAGCAGGTTTCCGTGCCGCTGGTTGCCGATATTCATTTTGATCACAAGATTGCGCTCCGGGTTGCGGAGTTGGGTGTGGACTGTTTGCGGATTAATCCGGGCAACATTGGGCGGGATGATCGGGTAAGTGCCGTCATCAATGCAGCGAAAGACCGCAATATTCCTATCCGTATCGGTGTAAATGCCGGTTCGCTCGAGAAGGCGCTGCAACGTAAGTACGGTGAGCCGACCCCTGAGGCGCTGGTTGAGTCTGCAATGCGCCACATCGATATTCTGGACCGCCACGATTTCCAGAATTTCAAGGTGAGCCTGAAGGCCTCGGAAGTGTTTATGACGGTGGCGGCCTATCGGCTGATTGCCGCCCAGATCGAACAGCCTCTGCATCTCGGTATCACTGAAGCCGGCGGCTTCCGCTCTGGTACCGTCAAGTCGTCCATTGGGCTGGGCATGTTGCTGATGGACGGTATCGGCGACACCATTCGGGTTTCGCTCGCGGCAGACCCTGTTCAGGAAATCAAAGTCGGTTTTGATATTCTGAAAAGTCTCCGCCTGCGCAGTCGTGGTATTAACTTCATTGCCTGCCCCAGCTGCTCGAGGCAGAATTTTGATGTTATTCAGACGATGAACGATCTGGAAGCACGACTGGAAGACGTCAATACCTCCCTGGACGTTGCGATTATCGGTTGCATTGTCAACGGCCCCGGCGAAGCAAGAGAGGCGGATATCGGTCTCACCGGAGGCACTCCGAAGAACCTGTTCTATCTAGCAGGAAAACCCAACCAGAAGCTGGATAACGCCACGTTGACGGAGGATCTGGAGCGTCTGATTCGCGAGGAAATCGCCCGCCGTCAGGATCAGGAAGCGTTGGTCATCGCAAAGTCGGCAGATTGATCTCTCTACACTCTCTCAAGAAGCAATCAGGGTTTTACTTTGGCTAAAATTCAGGCAATCCGGGGGATGAACGATATCCTCCCGGACCAGACGCCAGTCTGGCAGTACGTGGAGTCAACGGTTCGCAAAGTGCTCTCTCAGTACGGTTATCAGGAAATCCGGATGCCGATTGTGGAGCAAACCGAGCTGTTCAAGCGCTCTATTGGTGAAGTCACCGATATTGTCGAGAAAGAGATGTACACTTTCGACGATCGCAACGGTGACAGTCTCACTCTCCGGCCTGAAGGTACCGCAGGTTGTGTTCGTGCCGCAGAAGAACATGGTTTGCTGTTTAACCAGACACGCCGGTTATGGTATACGGGCCCGATGTTCCGGCACGAGCGCCCGCAGAAGGGTCGCTATCGTCAGTTTCATCAGATCGGGGTGGAGTGCTTCGGCATGTCTGGCCCGGACATCGATGCAGAGCTGTTGGTGCTAACGTCGCGTTTATGGACAGCCTTTGGTTTATCAGAGCATGCTCGCCTGGAAATCAACTCCATTGGCACCAGCGAATCCCGCAAGGTCTATCGTGAGGCGCTGGTCAGCTACCTTGAGCAGTTCCGTGATCAGCTTGACGAAGACAGCAAACGCCGGCTGACGACCAACCCGTTAAGAATTCTTGACAGTAAAGACCCTGAGACTCGGAAACTCCTTGAGGGAGCGCCAAGCCTCAGCGAGTATCTGGACGTAGAGTCCCGAAGCCACTTTGATCATCTTAAGGCTTTGTTGGATGCTGCTGGCGTATCCTATACCGTGAACCCGGCGCTGGTGCGCGGCCTCGATTACTATGGCAAAACCGTGTTCGAGTGGGTCACCGAGAGCCTCGGAGCGCAGGGCACGATTTGTGCCGGTGGTCGTTATGATGGCCTGGTTGAGCAGCTGGGTGGCAAACCGACCGTAGCCGTCGGTTTTGCGATGGGGCTTGAGCGACTGATTCTGCTGCTCGATACCCTGGGGCTGGTACCTGAAGAAGTGAATAACGCGGCTGATATATACGTGACCGCTATGGGAGACCAGGTGGTCTCGTCAGCTATGGCGGTTGCCGATAGCCTCCGTAGTGAGCTGCCAGGCCGGGTTGTGATTACCCATTGCGGTGGCGGCAGTTTCAAAAGCCAGATGAAGAAAGCCGATCGCAGCGGAGCTCGCTACGCGGTCATTCTCGGCGAAAATGAAGTGGCTAACGGAACCGTAGGGCTTAAGCCACTGCGGGATGATCAGCCTCAGCGAGAAGTGCCGCAGTCGGATCTGGCCGGTGTGCTGGCCGAGCTTGTGTGATTTAACTGACCGCTATCAGGCAACTATAAACAAATAACAGGAGTTTTCATGGCTGAGTTGCGCACCGAAGAAGAACAGGTTCAGGCGATCAAAGACTGGTGGAAGAGCAACGGCAGTTCTCTGCTGATTGGTATCGGTGCTGCCCTGGCGATTGTATTTGGCTGGCAGGGCTGGCAAAGCCATCAAGCCCAGGAACGGGCAGAGGCCGCGAACCAGTTTGCGACGCTCTTGAATGCTTTTTCGACCAACGATGAATCCAGTAATGAAACCGTTGCGTTTGTTGCGGAGTCCTTGCGCGATGAACATGGCAGCAGTGCCTACGCCATTTACGGCAATCTGGTGCTTGCCCGTCAGCAAATGATGGAGCAGAAGGACCCGGCCGCTGCGGTTGAGTCTCTGCAGTGGGCGTTGGAGAAGTCCGCAGATCATCAGGCATTGGCACTGGTAATCCGTAATCGGCTTGCGCAAGCGCAGTTTGCGGCAGGTCAGTATGAGGACGCTCTCGCCACGCTGGACGGAGCAGCTGAAGCGGATGCCTTCAACGCGGTGTTTTCAGAACTCAGAGGCGACATTCTGTTGGCTATGGGCGATTCCGAAGGCGCTCGCAAGGCCTATCTGACAGCCCGTGAACAGGGGCAGGAGGGCACCAGCGGTTTGCTTGAGCTGAAGCTTTCTGATCTCGGAGTCGGGGAGGACGCCTGATGTTTTTTGGGCGTATTCGAAAGCTCTGTATGCTACCTGCCTTGTCGACGCTGGCGTTGATACTGGCGGGTTGCAGTGCAAATGATACCTTCGAGCAACCGGTTCCGGTTCCAGACATTGAATCCACCGTGGACTTTGATCGCGTCTGGACCATGTCGGTGGGTGATGGTCATGATGGCGATTTCCTGCAGTTAGCACCTTTGTATGCTGGCGATGTTATCTATGCGGCGTCGGCGGATGGCGAAGTGGTAACCGTTAGCGCCGAAGACGGCAAAGTGGCTTGGAAACGGGATTTGGACGAACGCATTTTTGCGGGTCCGGGTGCCGATGCCCGCAGTCTTTACGTTGTTACCCGTGATGCAGAACTCGTGGCTTTGTCCAGTGAAGACGGCAGCGAAAACTGGCGGGTAGAGTTGCCCACGGAGGTCCTGGCAGCACCCCAGTCGAATGGTTCGCTGGTGGTTGTTCAAACCACCGATGGCCGGGTGATCAGTTTTGACGCCGAAAAGGGCGAGCGGGTCTGGCAGTATGAGGCACAGGTTCCGGTGCTGACGATGCGCACAGCAGCCGCGCCGCTGGTTGGGGGCGACATTGTTATAGCATCCTTTTCGAATGGTCGAGTTATTGCACTGACCGCCGAAACCGGACAGCCGGTTTGGCAATACGAAGTTGGCCAGCCACAGGGCCGTACAGAGCTCGAACGGCTGGTTGATATAGGCGGCCAGCCACTGGTCCTCGATTCCGCCATTATGGTGGTCGGCTATCAGGGTAAGCTGGCGCTGGTCGATATCCGCTCCGGTCAGGAAATCTGGAGCCGCAATGCCTCGAGCTTCTATTCACCGACGATTGGTAACGGCAACATCTTTCTCGCGTCGGCAAACGGCGATGTGTTAGCACTGCGAGGCAGCGACCGTCGGGAATTGTGGACGCAGAGCGATTTGGCCTGGCGTCAGATTACGCGGCCAGCGGTGTCTGGTCAGTACCTGGTGGTGGGTGATTTCGAAGGTTACCTGCACGTATTGTCGATGGAAGATGGCCGTCTGGTGGGGCAGTCAAAATTCGACAGTGACGGTATCCGCGTACCGGTTCAGGTACTGAGTAATGGTAACCTTCTGGTTTATGGTAATGGCGGGAGATTGTCGGTTCTGAAACTTGAACAGAACGACTGACCGCTCAACGAATTTACCCGGCTCAGGCCGGGTTTCTGTTTCTTTGTATAGCAGACACTTATGACCCCAGTTATTGCCCTTGTAGGACGCCCTAACGTAGGCAAGTCCACCCTGTTTAACCAGATGACCCGGTCCCGGGATGCCTTGGTCGCGGATTTTCCGGGCCTGACCCGTGACAGAAAGTACGGTGAGGGCTACTCCGAAGAGCGAAAGTTCATCGTCATCGATACCGGGGGGCTGACTGGGCAGGAGGCAGGCCTCGATTCTGAAATGGCACGTCAATCCCTGCAGGCCATCGAAGAGGCCGACATTGTTCTGTTTCTGGTTGATGGTCGCGCTGGTCTGACTGCAGGTGATGAGGTCATCGCAGATCATTTGCGCCGCTCCGGCAAACAAGCACATCTGGTGGTCAACAAGACGGATGGCCAAGACCCTGATGTTGCCGCCGCCGACTTCTATAAGTTGGGATTTGAATCCACCTTCATGATTGCTGCGGCCCATAACCGTGGTATCCGATCGATGCTGGAAGTGTTGCTTCCGGAACCTGAGAACCCTGAAGAGCAGGACCGGGCCGATCGGTACCCCGGGATTCGTATAGGTATCGTCGGCCGACCAAACGTGGGCAAATCTACCCTCGTCAACCGTATGCTTGGTGAAGAGCGGGTTGTCGTGTACGACATGCCGGGCACCACGCGGGATAGCATCTACATTCCCTATGAAAGGCACGGTCACCAGTACACGCTGATTGACACCGCAGGCGTAAGGCGCCGGAAGAATGTACGCGAGACGGTGGAGAAGTTTTCCATCATCAAAACCTTGCAGGCCATTGACGACGCCCACGTGGTCATTCTGGTCATCGATGCTCGCGAAGGACTTGTAGATCAGGACCTTCACCTGATTGGCTTTGTTCTGGATGCTGGTCGATCACTGGTCATTGCCGTCAATAAATGGGACGGTATGGACCCGGAGGACCGGGAGCGGGTGAAAGAACAGGTAGCCCGCCGCCTGGATTTTCTCGATTACGCCGACAAATACTATATTTCAGCCCTGCATGGTACGGGTGTGGGTACCATGTACGATTCGGTGCAGGCCAGCTATGAGTCGGCGATGGCCAAGTGGCCAACCAACCGTCTGACGGCGATCCTTGAGGACGCAGTTGCCCAACATCAACCGCCGATGGTGCATGGCCGCCGTATCAAGCTTCGTTATGCCCACCAGGGAGGCTCGAATCCGCCTATTGTCGTGGTTCACGGAAACCAGGTGGATTCGTTGCCCGGGGCATACAAACGTTATCTGGAGAATACCTTCCGCAAGGTGTTGAAGGTCGTCGGCTCGCCCATCCGCTTTGAGTTCCGCGGGGGAGAGAACCCTTTTGCCAACAAGGTTGACCGGTTAACGCCGCGACAGAAGGTGAAGAAAGATAACGACATCAAGAAAGGTCGAACTGTAAAGAAGACCCGGCAGAAAAGCATCAAACGCTGATCAGCCGGGTTTCATGTGGGGAGCGGCTCAGGCCGCTCCCGCATCCGCTACTTGCTTGGCTTGAACGGCGGTCAGCGCGATGGTAAAGACAATGTCTTCAACCAGCGCCCCTCTGGACAAGTCATTCACCGGCTTTCTCAGGCCCTGAAGCATGGGGCCAACACTGACTACATTGGCACTCCGCTGCACCGCTTTATAGGTCGTGTTGCCAGTGTTCAGGTCCGGGAAGACGAAGACAGTCGCCTTGCCCGCCACCTTGCTGCCAGGTGCTTTAGATTTACCCACGCTTTCAATAACCGCCGCATCGTATTGTAACGGCCCATCGATCAGTAGGTCAGGGCGCCGCTCACGGGCAATTCTGGTGGCTTCCCGAACTTTGTCTACGTCCTTGCCGGTACCGGATTCTCCGGTGCTGTAGCTGATCATTGCTACCACGGGTTCTATACCAAATGCCTCGGCGGATTCCGCGCTCTGTATGGCGATGTCTGCCAACTCTTCCGCATCTGGGTCGGGATTAATGGCGCAGTCGCCGTACACCAGAACCTGTTGTGGCAACAGCATAAAGAAGACTGACGAAACGACCTTTGCGTTGTCGTGAGTCTTGATCAGCTGAAGTGCAGGGCGCACCGTGTTTGCGGTCGTGTGAATTGCCCCGGATACAAGGCCGTCGGCTTCGTCCATGGCAACCATCATGGTGCCAAGTACCACGTTGTCTTCAAGCATGGCTTCCGCCTGATCAGCGGTAAGCCCTTTGTGCTTGCGCAGTTCCACCATGGGGGCGATATAGCGTTCGCGAACGGTATGTGGATCAATAATTTCCATGTCGTCGGGTATCTGGACACCCAGTGATGCGGCCACGGACTGGATTTCCTGGGGATCGCCAATCAGTGCGCAGCGCGCCAGCCTGCGCTGGTGACAAATGATGGCAGCCTGAACCGTTCTTGGTTCGCTACCCTCTGGCAACACAATCCGTTTGTCGGCTGCCCGGGCACGTTCCGATAGCTGGTACCGGAAGGCGGGCGGCGACAAACGGCGCTGACGCTGGACCTTCAGGTGTTCTTCCAGCCAGGCGGTGTCGATCGTCCGTGCAACGGATTCCATCGCCTGCTCAACCCGCTCCGGATCGTCAATTGGTATCGCGGAAGAAAGGCTCGCCAGCATGTGTGCAGTTTCGTAGGTGTTAGCAGTGGAGCTGAGTACCGGCAAACCGGTATCCAAAGCGCGACGGCAGAGTTCAATGACCTTGTCGTCAGGCATCAGGTCGCCTGTCAGCATCAGACCGGCCAAAGGCATACCGTTCAGAGCGGCAACAGCGGTGGTTACGACAATGTCATCCCGGTCCCCCGGGGTAACGAGCAGGGTGCCTGGCTTGAGGGTGTCGGTCATATTGCGGATGGTGCGGGCGCATACAGACACTTTTTGTACGCGTCGGCTGTGCATCTGCCCTTCGTGCAGCACCTTGATGCCCAGCTCCCGGGCTACATCTGATACCCGGGGTGCCAGCAATTGGGGTTGCCAGGGAACTTGCCCAAGCAAGTGAAACCGACCGGTGGAAAATACGGTGCAAGCTGATTGAAAATCAATGTCCTGAACCTCTGCCGGTGGCTGGAAATCCAGCGCCATGCCGGCCTTTTTCGGTTCGCCTACCTTGTTCAGGATGACGGCGATGACATCCGGGTCGGACGGCGCTGCGAACAGGCGGGCGGAGAAGTCCAGGTCTTCGTCCAGCTCTTCGGGGGTGCAGCCTTCCGGCGTGGCCACCAGAATCACCTCCGAGCCGAGGTTGCGGGCAACCTCTACGTTCAGGCGGGCGATATAGGCTTCGCTTCTGTCAGGTACCAGACCCTCAATGATGACGACGTCTACCTCGCTGGATACTTTCTGGTATTCACCGACAATGGTTTCCATCAACAGGTCAGCTTTGCCGTGGTTCAGCAGCTGCTGGGCTTGCTTTAGAGGAATGGGGTCCGGGAGTTCAAGGTGACTATGGGCTCTGATAAACGCGACGGAGGAGTCCCTGCCATCGTTATGGATGGCTTCGCCTCGGTGAACTGACTGGGTGAAAGGCTTATAGAAACCGACGCTCACGCCTTCTCGCTCAAGCGCTCTGAGCAATCCAAGGCACACGGATGTGAGGCCTGAATTCATTGATGTCGGTGCAATAAAAAGACTTTTTGCCATGGTAGTTCCAGTATTCATCCTTGTGGGTTAAACGGCGGCCATCCGGCCAGCTTCGCGGGCTATGACCAGCTCCTCGTTGGTTGGAATAACGAGAACCGGAAAACGGGAGTCTGCACTGTTGATTCTGCCATCACTGAGTTGACCGTTGTGACGGTTCAGGTCCTGGTCAATCTCAAGACCGAGCAAGCGTGCATGCTTGATGGTTTCATGTCGGATACGTGAGCTGTTCTCGCCAATACCACCGGTGAACACCACGGCATCAAGGTGACTGAGTGACGCGGTCATGGCGCCGATATACCGGGCCAACCTGAAACAGAACACATCAATGGCGAGCCGGGACGGTTCGTGGCCATGGTCTGCCAGTTCGCACAGGGAGCGCATGTCATTGGTTTGTCCGGACAGACCAAGCAAACCACTGTCGTTGTTCAGCATGTGGTGGGCCTGTTCGGCGTTGACTCCCCGGCTTGCCAGGTAATCAAACAGGCCGGGGTCCACATCTCCGCTCCGGGTGCCCATGACCAGTCCCTCAAGGGGCGTCAGGCCCATGCTGGTATCGACACTCAGCCCGTCTCGTATGGCTGTTATGCTGCACCCATTGCCCAGGTGCGCCGAGATGATTGATGTGGTTGCCGGTGTTTTGCCGAGCAGCCTGGCCGCTTCCTGCGCCATGAAGTAATGGCTTGTACCGTGGAAGCCGTAACGACGAATTCCCCAGTCGCGGTAACAGCGCTCCGGCAGAGCATAGCGGTATGCCCGTTCCGGCAGCGTTTGATGGTAGGCAGTGTCGAACACCGCAACCTGGGGTACAGTCGGAAAAAGCGACCGCATGGCTTGAATGCCAGCCAGGTTAACCGGGTTATGGAGAGGTGCCAGATCCGCACAGGCTTCGATGGCGGTGATCGTATCCTGGGTGATCAGGGCGGCTTCCCGGAAGGTCTCACCGCCGTGAACAACCCGATGACCGATGGCCGCGGGGGCACCTGTCAGGAGCTTTCGGTGTGTGAAAGTTTCGATCAGTGCCTGTAGTGCCGTTCGGTGATCTGCGCTGTCAGGGAGCTTGATAGGCTGCTCATCCCCGGACAGGCGGGCAACGGTATCGGGTTTGTTCAGCTTCTCGGCCAGTGCCGAGACTGTCTTTTGAAGGTGCTTGTCGAACAGAGCGAGTTTCAGGGAGGAGCTGCCGCAGTTCACGACCAGTATAGATTCGTCCATGGGTAATGCCGTGTAAGGTGCTAAACGTTGGCCCGATCATTGGTTTCAAGCCAGTGGATAAAGTCCTGCTCAGGCAGGGGGCGACTGTAGAAGTAACCCTGTGAGAAATCGCAGTTTTCCATTCTCAGAAAGTGCGTTTGCGCTTCTTCTTCGACGCCTTCTGCAATAACCCTGAGCCCAAGGCTGTGGGCCATATTGATGATGGCCCGGACAAGAGAGGCGTCTTCGGCTTCGCTGAGAACATCCTGGATAAACGATTTGTCAATCTTAAGGGTATCAAATGGATAGCTCTTCAGGTAGCTCAGAGCAGAATAGCCGGTTCCGAAATCATCTACCGACAACCGAATGCCGGCACGGTCGAGGTGCCTGAGGATGTCTGCAGTTTCTATGGTGTTGTCCAGAATCAGTCGCTCCGTAATCTCCAGTTCCAGAAGTTCGGGTTTGAGATTGCTGGCATTCAATGCTCGCATCACGACGTCAGTAAAGCCCGGGTCACGGAACTGCCGCGGCGATACGTTGACCGCTATGCCGATATCGTAACCGGCCAGAGCCTGCCAGCAGCGGGCCGCTTTGCAGGCTTCTTGAATCACCCATTCACCGATGGGGATGATCATGCCGGTTTCTTCAGCAAGGGGGATAAAACGATCGGGCATCACCAGGCCGAGGGCGGGATTGTGCCAGCGAAGCAGGGCTTCAGCCGCGACCAGGCGACCGGTCGTGGTGTCGACGATGGGTTGGAAGCATAGTTGGAACTCATTCAGCTCCAGGGCTTTGCGCATGTGGGATTCCATGTGCAGGCGCTCATGGGATACCTCGGTCATCTGAGGCGTAAACCTTGCGAAAGCGCTCTTGCCCTTATGCTTGGCTTCGTACATGGCTGCATCCGCATGCTGAAGCAGCGTGCCACTGTTATCGGCGTCATTAGGGAAGGTGGCAATACCGATGCTGGTGGTGACAAATACCTCTTGTGCATTGAGCATGAAGGGTGTTGAAAATGTCTGAAGAATCCGTTCCGCAACCTGGCAGGCAGCGTCAGATCCGGTCAGGCCGGGAAGAATAACCAGGAACTCGTCGCCACCCAGCCGGGCAACGGTGCTGGTGCCTCGCAGGCAACTGGATACCCGGCGGGCTGCTTCAATCAGCAGGGTATCTCCTGCGTCATGGCCCAGGGTGTCGTTGATGTGTTTGAAGTTGTCCAGGTCGAGAAACATAACGCCAACCTGGGAGTCATCCCGACGAGCTTGAGCCAGCGCCAGTTTCAGGCGGTCAAGCGCGAGCATCCGGTTTGGCAAGCCAGTAAGGATGTCGTAATTTGCCTGTCTTAAGAGCTGCTGTTCATAGCGTTTACGGATGCTGATGTCTTCGCCAAGTATCAGGTAGCCGGTGGTTTCGCCGCTGTTATCTTTAATCGGCGTAACAACAAGCTGTTCCCAGTACCGTTCACCGTTGCGGCGTGCGCTGTTGACCTCGCCCTGCCACACACCGACTCGTTGTACTTGTAACCGAACCGATTGCCAGAGGTGCTTGGCCTCATGGGAATCCATGCTTTGCTCAATCAAACTGGAAGGATGTTTTCCTTTGATCTCTGCCGGGTCGTGCCCGGTCAGCTGACTGAACTTCCGGTTGGCGTATTCGATCCGCCAAAGTCTGTCACAAATGAGTACCGATGAGGGGCTTTGATCGATAGCTTTGGAGAACTTGAGAATGTCCGCAGCATCGCGCTCGCGACGGTCAACATCATCATTCAGTCGCTCTCGCATCTGGTTTATGGCATCGGTCACCATGCCCAGTTCGTCCCGTTTGTTTGCGGGCGTTTCATGCCGGTCCAGACGTAGCGGTCGCGAAAGGTTTTTCAGAGAAAGGTCTCGGGTGTACTGCGCCATGGCGGCGAGATGGCGTGTCACCAGGTGGCGGAATATCCAGAGAATCAGGATGGAGACAATAAAGATCGTGAGGAACTGGGTGGCAAGCGTTACGCCCACCTTTGTCCGCAGGTCACTGTAAATACGATGCAAATTGGCGGTGATGGTCAGCTCGCCCAGTTCAAAGAGTTCACCTTCCTCATAGACCAGCTGGAAGCTGTGGGTGAGGGTGTCAGTGTTCCGCGGAATCTCACCCATCACCAGTTCTGAATCCGGTTCTATTCGCAGGCGCAGGTGGGAGATGTCCGGAAGGCTGAGAATGCCTTCCATCTGGCTTTGCAGCAATTTCTGGTCGAGAGCCCACAAGCTGCGACCAAGGCTGGATGCATACCCGGACTCAATGACCGCCATGCGTTCCTCTATGTCGCCGAGATCCTTACGGTAATCAGAGTAGATCTGAACACCTGACGCCAAAAGAGTCAGTGCAGAACTGAACACAAGAATCCACGCCAGCAGCCTGAAAGAAAGGGGAGAGGTGTTACGAAAGCGTTTCAGACGACTCGTAATTTCGGGCATGTTTCTGACTTGGCCACCGCATGAAGTACCGGACATAACCGCTGACTGGTTGAGATTCCTGGTTCGGGCTTATCTAGCAAATCCCTTGCAATTGACTATAGCAGCAGTTTTTTTCAAATGCGCTGCAAACGCAGGAAAAATCGGGAAAAACCCGCACCGTTTCTCAACTTGGTTGTTTGTGGGTGTGTCGTCAGGGGCTTGATGTAGATCAATACCCGGAAATGGGCGTCGGCGTAACCTGAGTTTAATCAAGTTAGATCAAAGCTGGGGGTAAGTCATGTATATGGACGTTGTTGTAATCGCAGGTATTTTGACAGTGCTGCTGATGATCGGATTCTTTGTTGGCGTTGGGATCTTCGTCATGAAAGATCAGAAGAGCCATGCCGAGAAAGGAGCGAAGATCAATCACGGTAGCCACACGGGGTAGTACCGGAGCGTTTGAAAAATTGGCGTCCCCTAGGGGGTTCGAACCCCTGTTGCCGCCGTGAAAGGGCGGAGTCCTAGGCCACTAGACGAAGGGGACGCAACGTTTTCAAAAGCTTGCCTCGTCGAGGTGGCGCGTATATTAAGTAAGGCGTTTGACTCTGTCAACGCTTTTGAAAAAAAATTATTAAGTCACACTGTCAAGCAGTGCAGGTTTCAGAGTGGGATAGCTAAACCGAAACCCTTCAGCCTGAAGCCGCGCGGGGATTGCGTGCTGTCCGGTTAACAGCAGCCCCGCCATTTCTCCAAGAACAACCTTGAGCACCGGTGCCGGTGCCGGAAACAGCGCCGGGCGATGCAGCACCGCTGCCAGGGTACGTGTGAACTCTGCGTTGGTGACCGGGGCTGGACTGACCATGTTATACGGCCCTTGCGCGTCCTTGTTGTTCATCATCCACAGCAGTCCTGCGACAACGTCATCCCGGTGCACCCAAGGCATGTACTGGCGCCCGGACCCCAACCTTCCCCCCAGGCCAAGCTTGAAAGGCAGCAGCATCCGCTTAAGGAACCCTCCGTTTTTACCTGCTACGACACCGGTACGGGAAAGACAAACTCTGACGGAATCTGCCTTTAACGAAAGGGCTGCCTGTTCCCAGTCTGAGCACAGCTGGTGGGTGAACTCCGGGTGCGGTGGTGTTTCCTCGGTAACGAGTTGGTCACCCTGGTCACCGTAATAGCCCACTGCCGACCCCGAAACCAGCACTTCCGGCAAGGTGTCCCAGGTTCTGATCACCCGGACCAGGTTATGGGTCAGCAACACTCTGCTGTCGAGAAGAGCGGCTTTCCGGGCCGCGCTCCAGCGCTTGTCGGCAATCCCTTCACCGGCCAGGTTGAAAACGGCATCAAAACCCGAGTGGGCTTCCAGCAGGTCGAGACGGTTTACGGGCTCGACCGGTCCACACATCGCGGTGACAGCTTCAGGGTCTTGCCGACTCAATACCGTCAGTGAATAGCCTTGTGCCAGAAGCGCTTTACATAACTCGCGCCCGATGAATCCGGTGGCCCCGGTTACAAGAATCCGTCTGGTCATACCTGGCTCCAAAGAAAACAGTCGCGTTGTCGGTTTAGCCGGCTGATTTTGCCAGTTCTTCCTGAACCACATCCCTGATCGCCTCTCCCAGGTGAGGGTTCTGGCCGATGGGGTCAGCAAGTCGCATGGAAACGCCATGCTGTTTTACAATTTCTTCGATCATCTCCGGAACATCTTTGCGCAAATGTCTGCCGGCCGCCAAAAACAGCGGAACCACCGTAAACTGCTCGGTACCTTGCGCTTTGGCCTGGGCTACTATGGTTTCCATAGACGGTTCGGCCAGTTCCATATAGGCGATGGCGGAGTTTTCGATTGACCGAAGGGTTGGTTCGGCCAGCTTTTCAAACGTTTCGCACCAACGTTTGTCGCTGCTGCCGTGGGCCAACAGAATAATCTGATGCGGATTGCTCATGTAATCTCCGGTGTGGTCCGTTGAATGAAGTTTCAAATGTATCAGGGAGCTGACTAATGTTCGATTGGAAAGAGCTTCTGGATTTCTGGTTTGGAAAATTAGATGACCAGGGCTTACCGGACAGCGATCACCGTAACCGGTGGTTCCGGTCTGACCGGCGCTTTGATCAGGAGGTTCGGCGCCGGTTTTCTTCACTGGTTCTCTTCGCCTCCGAACAGGGGCTCGAGCATTGGCGGGAGGCACCGGGCGGGGCGCTTGCTGAGATAATTTTGCTGGATCAGTTCACCCGAAATATCTTTCGCGGCACATCGCTGGCGTTCGAGCATGACCGGTTGGCCCGCCAGCTTTGCAAGACGGCAATGCAGAGGGGGCAGGATCAGGCTCTGCCAGTGGTTATGAGGGCGTTCCTCTACATGCCGCTGCAGCATTCTGAAAAGCTTGAAGATCAAAACCTTTCGGTTGAGTGCTACCAACAGTTGGCGGCCTCAGAGTCCGGATTGCTGGGAGATTTCCTGGAGAGCTTTGTCGAGTCCGCAAAAGATCACC
This sequence comes from Marinobacter sp., assembly GCA_035303925.1. Classification (GTDB taxonomy): domain Bacteria; phylum Pseudomonadota; class Gammaproteobacteria; order Pseudomonadales; family Oleiphilaceae; genus Marinobacter. The sequence continues at coordinate 34,243 of DATGQY010000150.1, forward strand.
GTTCGATTGTGGAGCGATTTGGTCGCTTCCCGCACCGCAATAAAGCACTCGGTCGAGCGTCGAGAGACGAAGAGTTGGTCTATCTTGAGGGAGGCTCCAGCTTTGGTCAGTAGCTCAAACGGCATGGGAATCTGCCGATTCGTTCAATGAACTTCGAGCAATAATCCGTCACACTCGGAACAATTGATCAAAACCAATAATAATGAGTTCAGGACGAATGACATCATGGATCAGTCCCTATGGCAGTCAGCGGGTGGAACGGTCAGGCAGAGTGACCCTCTGGCAGTGAATACCTCGGCTTTTCGTGGTCGAAAAACCTCAAGAGTCAAAAGCGAGCGCCGCCGTAAAGAAATTCTTGAAGCCGCTATCCGCGTTGCGGCACGTGAAGGAATACGGGGGATCAAGCATCGCGCTGTGGCCGCAGAGGCCCGCGTGCCATTAGCTGCAACCACTTATTACTTTCGCGATATCAACGAACTGGTTAATGATGCATTTGCGCTTTTTGCGGTTGGTGCGCAACAGCAGCTGCAGGTGTTCTACGAAGCCCTGACCCTGGTTCTTGACGGTTTGCAGCCGGATCAGCTGCTACGTGACAGCAATTACCGGTCAACGCTCGCCGAGCGATTAACCCAGATATCGCTGGCGTGGATGCAGGATCAGTTTTCCCGTAGAAGAGACCAGGTTCTGGCGGAGCAGGTTTTTGTTATGGAAGCGCTGCGGGATGAGCGCCTGGCAGTGGTGGCCCGTCGATACCGGCAATTCTGGATCGACGGCCTTGAAAGGCTTCTGAGTCGCCTGGATTCACCGCTTCCTCGTCAGGATGCCACCTTGATTGTGAACGTCGTGCTCGGAATGAGCTACGACTTGCTCCTTGAAATACCCGGCGCAGAGTCGGAAGTCTTGAGTGCCTCTGTGGAGCGTATTGTACAGTTGGCACTGGGTATTCAGCCGAAGCAGTAGATCAGTCCCGGTCCGTCAAAAAATTTTCATAAAGTTGTTGACGCCCGGTCACTTATCAGTAGAATACGCAGCCGTTGAGAGGCAATGCCTCGAAGCCGAAAAGCGGGAATAGCTCAGTTGGTAGAGCACAACCTTGCCAAGGTTGGGGTCGCGAGTTCGAATCTCGTTTCCCGCTCCAGATTAAAAAAACCCGACCCGAGAGTCGGGTTTTTTGCTTTCAGATTCCGGATAACTCCCCCTTCAGCCGTTACCGTCAGTTATACTCTTCACCCTCATTTTACGAATCGGATTCTTTCGAGTGCGCACTATGAAGGTCACGTCTCTTTTCCTTTATCCCGTTAAATCACTTGCGGGCATCCCGGTTCAGTCTTTCGAGCTTGATGATTTTGGTCCCTCGGGCGATCGTCGCTGGATGATTGTCGATGAGTTTGGTCAGTTTGTAACACAGCGTCAACTGCCGAGTTTGGCGCTGATCCAAACAGAATTTGGGCCTGAGGGTGTGTCGGTAGCCATACCGGGCGAGGGCACTTTCTTGTTGGTGCCCACAGAAGAGCAGTTGCAGGTTACGGTTTGGCGGGATGATGTCACGGCCTGTGCGGGCCAGGAGCTGGTGAATAGGGCGTTGACTCGTTTTTCCGGCCAGAGCCTGAGGTTTGTCTATATGGCCAACTCGAGCTACCGACGGGTCGATCCGGAACGGGTAGTGGCTTCCCGTCGTGTTGGGTTTGCTGACGGTTTTCCAGTGCTTCTGGCGAATCAGGCATCTCTGGATGAACTCAATGACCGGTTGGAGCATCCGGTCGATATCCGCCGTTTCCGTCCCAATATCCTGGTTTCGGGGGGAGAGCCGTGGGCGGAAGATCATTGGCGTACCTTGAAAATCGGGTCGGTGGGGTTTTCGGTCGTCAAGCCATGCTCGAGATGCGTAATGACCACTGTTGACCCGGATACCGGTGAAAAAGACGTCAATACCCAACCTCTCAGAATGCTGTCCACCTATCGAAAAACCTCGAATGGGGTCATTTTCGGGCAGAACGCGATTCACGAGACTCCGGGCCGTGTGGCCGTTGGAGACCGTGTAGTCATTCAGAACAGGAGTATGTAACAAAGTGCCTTTATTAACCCTGGATAAACTATCTCTGGCTTTCGGCATGCATCCTTTGCTGGATGCGGCTTCGTTAATTATTGAGCCGGGAGAGCGGGTTTGCCTTCTGGGGCGTAACGGTGAGGGCAAGTCGACTCTGCTGAAGATCGTCAGCGGTGAAGTCACTCCGGATGGCGGTGTCATCCGGTTCGAGGAAGGGTCCGTTCTTTCTGTTTTGCCGCAGAACCTGCCGTCCGGAGATACCCGGACAGCCTATGATGTGGTTGCCTCTGCCTTTCCGGAAACGGGTGAACTTCTGGTTGAGTTTCATCATCTATCCCAGCAGGCCGATGAAGCCAGCCTGGAGCGCATGATGAGTGTTCAGGAGCGCCTGGAGGCTCTGGATGGCTGGCGCCTGGATCAAAAAGTGACCACCATTCTGGCTCAATATGGGGTCGATCCTGAACGAACTCTGAATACCTTGTCTGGAGGTTGGCAACGACGCGTACTGCTTGCCAAAGCGTTGGTTGCGGAACCGGATATCCTGTTGCTGGATGAGCCGACCAACCATCTGGATGTCCCGGCCATTGCCTGGCTTGAAGACGCCTTGACGCAATTCCGGGGCGCCATGTTGTTTGTCAGTCATGACCGCGCGTTTATTCGTCGGATGGCAACCCGGGTGGTCGAGCTGGACCGAGGGCAGCTGGTGAGTTTTTCTGCCTCCTACGACAAGTATCTTGAGCTCAAGGAAAAGGCGCTGGAAGAAGAGGAGCGACAGAATGCACTGTTCGACAAGCGCCTGAAGCAGGAAGAGGTATGGATCAGGCAGGGTATCAAGGCGCGTAGAACCCGTAATATGGGGCGGGTGCGCTCGTTGAAGGCCATGCGCGAAGAGCACCGGCAACGCCGTGTCCGTGGCGGGACGGCAAGTTTTTCGGTCGAGGAGGCGGCCAGGTCCGGGAAGCTGGTGGCAGAGGCCAGTCATGCTGCCTTTGCCTATGCCGGACAAACCCCGGTTATCCAGGACCTGAACCTGACAGTGCTGAGGGGTGACAAGATAGGTCTGGTGGGTGAGAACGGCACCGGTAAGACAACGTTGGTTCGCTTGCTGCTAGGTGAGCTCGAACCTACTGAAGGTACCGTGCGGCTTGGCACCAACCTCCAGGTTGCCTATTTTGATCAGTTGAGGGGAGAGCTGGACCTCGAACGAAATGCGCTTGACAACCTGTCTGAGGGTCGTGAATTCATCGATATCAATGGCCAAAGCAAACATGTTTTGGGGTACCTGCAGGAATTTCTGTTTACGCCTGAGCGGGCACGTTCGCCGGTCAGCGTTTTCTCGGGCGGTGAGCGGGCCCGGTTATTGCTCGCCAAGTTGTTCAGCAAACCCGCCAATATTCTGGTGCTTGATGAGCCAACCAACGACCTGGATGTTGAAACTCTGGAGCTGCTGGAAGAGCAACTGTCTGAATTCAAGGGCACCGTTATTGTGATCAGTCACGACCGGGAGTTTCTGGATAATGTCGTGACCGATATCATTTTTCTCGATGGTTCCAGCTCGGTTCACGAATACGTGGGTGGCTACAGTGACTGGCGCCGTCAGGGCGGCAGGTTTCCCTCCGAAACATCGGGTAGTCGTCCAGATAAGCAGGACAAGCGTGATAAAACCGGCAGTTCTGTAAAAAAAATGGAGCCAGATGGCGGGACTGTGGGTCAGTCGTCAAAACCGAAAAACGTGAAGCTGAGTTACAAGGTAAAGCTTGAGCTCGAGCAGTTGCCCGCTAAGATTGAGCAGCTGGAAACAAGAGTTGCAGAGCTACAGGACATGATTTCTGCTGCGGATTTTTACTCACGGCCATCGGAAGAAGTATCGGCCACTCTGGAGCAATTGTCGGAAACGGAAGCTCGTCTGGAGTCGGTTATCGAAAGGTGGATGGAGCTGGAAGAGCAGGCAAACCAATGAACATCAATTACAACTTCAAATTTCAGGATGGTCGGAACATTGACTTTCGCGTCACCGGCGAGTCAGTGAAGCCGCCTTCGGACGAGCCGATGCCGGCCTGGGTCAGGCTGGAACACTGCCAATGTTCCAGTTGCCCCCTAAAGAAAGGGGAGGTGACCTGGTGTCCGGCCGCGACGGAAATCCTCCCGGTGGTCGAGGCTTTCAAGGCGGAAGATGCATACCAGAAAGTGGATGTAACGGTAACCGATGAGCGCCGCTCCTACTTCAAGCAGACGACCCTTGAAGAGTCTTTACGATCGCTTCTGGGTGTGAAAATGGCGACCAGTGGATGCCCGATACTGGCAGAGCTCAAGCCGATGGCTTTGCACCACTTACCATTCGCAAACAGTGATGAGTTCGTCATGCGCAGTGTTGGTCACTATCTACTGCAGCAGCTTTTTGCCAAGCGCAATCAACAAGAGCCGGACTGGGAGTTGGTGGGGTTGGTTCAGCGTAATCAGAAGTTGCAGCTTGTGAACCAGGCGCTGTGGCAACGCATTCATGCCGTTTGTAAGGGAGACAGTAACTTGAAGGCGCTGCTTAATTTCTTTTCCATGGCTTCCAGTGTCAGTGTGTCACTTGAGAGCCAGCTCAGAAAGCTGCAGGCAAGAATGAAAGGGGAGGCCTAGCGCCTCCCCTTTCTGAATGGTGTTTCGTCCCTGTCAGTGAATGCGAATGGCCAGCACGTCGCATTCCGTACCGTGCAGTACGCCGTTCGCTGTGGATCCCAGCAGAAGCTGGAAACCTTTGCGCCCGTGGCTGCCCACGATAACCAGATCGACCTCGTGTTCCTTGACCAACCGATGAATTTCCGATTCCGGACGGCCGACAGTGACAACCTGATCGTCCTTGCCGACACCGTACTGATCCCCGTATTTGCCGAGCTGTTCCCTGGCTGCCTTGTCTAACTGATCCTGCAGTTCAGAGAGGTCCATGGGAATATCGCCGCCATAGGCATAGCCTACGGGCTCAACCACATGCACCAGCATGAGCCTGGCGCCATGAGCATCACAGATTGCTTTTGCTTTTTCGAGAACCTGGGGAGCCTCTTCTGTCAGGTCAATGGCAACCAGCATTCGCTTGTAAGTCGGCATGGGTTCACTCCTTTGCTTTTGAGGGGGATGTTCCAAGAATAATACCGATAAGCTACCGTGGGAAGGGCAGAGACGTGCTGACCGGCATCAAGTCCGGGCAAAAGCATCAGGGGCGAGGAGGTATCGCCCCCGGGATAGAAGATACTCAGCTGGTACTGAGCATAAGGTCTATGGCGGTGTTCAGTCCGCTGAGGATGCCTTTGGAGTAGCGATCAATGATGAACGACACGTTGTTGTCGTTATAGTTGATATAGGAGCTGCGGATAAACTGCCATTTGGCGGCGACATCATCCATGGTCGTCTTTATTTCGCCGGATGGTGCGCCAGCTCGGGCGTTCGATAGAAACTCTTCAAAGATCTTCGCTTGTTCATCCAGTGGTATTTCAGTGGCGGCACCCTGGAAGGTCTGCGATACGGACGAGTTGCTCCGGGCAGCGTAGCGAACCATCATCTGGGCCATGATGACCGATGCTGACCTGGCGGATTCGACCCGGTCGTTAGCTTGTGCGCCGCTGTTTTCCTGTGCAATGCCGTAGAGTTCCGTCGCCAGTACGTTCAGGGTTGAAGCCTGGTTGGCCATGTCCGCCATGAGTCGCAGGTCAGGGTAGCCTCGATCCCGAACTTCATTAATGTTACTGCGCATCAGGTTTTTGAACTGGTCAAAACTCTGGTTCAGCCCTTCGACCTGATCGCCGGAAAGCACGCCACTGGTGCTCGCGATGACAGAATTCATCGCATCGTTGGCGTTGTTGATGCCCGCCACAATCCGGTTGAGGGTTTCTGTGTCGCCTGAAGCACTGAAATTGTAGAAGGCGTCGAGAGCCAGGTAGTTATTGATCCGAAAGTCATGCAGGTCTGCGAGGAAATCTGCACTGGTCTCCTGGGCTTTCGCGCCAAATGCGGTTAAAAAGAGCAGAATCAGCGCGGTGGCGAGTGATCGTATGCGCAGGCGAGCGTCTTTCATCGGATGAGTCTCCGTAATGCGGTTTTATTATTGTGGACTAAAGTCGTACCCCGAAGTTAAAGTAACTCTGCTGGCTAATCAAGTAGTTTCCGGCTGTTACAAATTGTTCCTCATTATTTTCTGCAAGGTCCCTGCAGAAACAAATTGACAAATGCTCCATTTTTTTTCATCGTGTGCCCTCACGATTCAAACGACTGTATGAATTTTGGATCGGAAAGATCGGGCAGTGACCGAAATCTCGCTGCACAAACAGCCGGTTTGACGTATCACGTCGGCTGGCTGTCAGCAGTTCCAAACACAGACTGGAGATCAGTTGATGATTTACGAAGGTAAAGCCATCACGGTTAAAGAGATCGAAGGCGGGATAGCTCAGTTGGACTTTGACTTGCAAGGCGAGTCAGTCAACAAGTTCAACCGTCTCACCATCGAAGAGCTGGGCGCCGCAGCTGAAGCACTCAAATCCCAGAAGAACCTGAAGGGCCTGGTTGTTACCAGTTCCAAGGACAGCTTTATCGTCGGTGCCGATATCACCGAGTTCACCGAGCTGTTTGCCGGTTCCGAGGAAGACCTCGTTGCCAACAACCTCAAGGCTAACGCGGTATTCAACGCCATTGAAGACCTCCCGTTCCCGACCGTCACGGCTATTAACGGTATCGCTCTGGGCGGTGGTTTCGAAATGTGTCTGGCGACCGACTACCGTGTAATGGCTACCAAGGCCAAGGTAGGTCTGCCGGAAGTGAAGCTGGGCATCTTCCCGGGCTTCGGCGGTACCGTTCGACTGTCCCGCCTGGTTGGTGTGGATAATGCCGTTGAATGGATTGCGGGCGGTACTGAAAACCGTGCTGACGCTGCCCTGAAAGTGGGTGCTGTTGACGCCGTAGTTGAAGCCGACAAGCTGGTTGATGCCGCTGTTGCCATTATCAAACAGTGCAACGAAGGTAAGCTGGACAATCTGGCCCGTCGTGAAGAGAAGAAGGGCAAGATCAAGCTTAACGCCATGGAAAGCATGATGGCGTTCGAGATCTCCAAGGCATTTGTTGCAGGCAAGGCTGGCAAGAACTATCCAGCGCCTGTGGAAGCCATCAAGACCATGCAGAAGCATGCTGGCATGACCCGTGACAAGGCAATCGAGGTGGAAGCCAAAGGCTTTGCCAAGATGGCCAAAACTAACGTTGCGGCCTGTCTGGTTGGTTTGTTCCTGAATGATCAGGCACTGAAGAAGAAAGCCAGTGCGTGGGAAAAAGAAGCGTCTGATGTAAAACTGGCCGCTGTTCTCGGTGCCGGTATTATGGGTGGTGGTGTTGCTTATCAGTCCGCACTGAAAGGCACCCCGATCATCATGAAGGACATCAATCAGGACGGTATCGCCCTGGGTCTGAAAGAAGCGAAGAAGCTTCTGGCCAAGCGTGTTGATAAAGGTCGTATGGATGCAGGCCAGATGGCCGATGTTCTGAACAGCATCACGCCAACCCTGAACTACGGCGATTTCAAGAACGTAGACCTGGTGGTTGAAGCGGTTGTTGAAAACCCGAAGGTAAAAGATGCCGTACTGCGCGAAACCGAAGAAATGGTTCGCGACGACGCCATCATCACCTCCAATACCTCCACGATTTCCATCAACCTTCTGGCCAAGAACCTGAAGCGTCCGGAAAACTTCTGTGGTATGCACTTCTTCAACCCGGTGCATATGATGCCGCTGGTTGAGGTTATCCGTGGTGAAAAGACCAGTGATCGCGCCATCGCGACCACCGTGGCTTACGCCAAGGCCATGGGCAAGACTCCGATCGTGGTGAACGATTGCCCGGGCTTCCTGGTTAACCGTGTTCTGTTCCCTTACTTTGGCGGTTTCGTTGGCCTGGTTCGTGACGGCGCCGACTTCCAGAAAGTCGACAAGGTCATGGAAAAGTTTGGCTGGCCGATGGGCCCTGCCTACCTGCTTGACGTTGTTGGCATGGACACTGGCAAGCACGCCGGTGACGTTATGGCTGACGGCTTCCCGGATCGCATGAAGCACGCGGAAACCACCGCGATCGACGTGATGTTTGACAATAACCGTTACGGTCAGAAGAACAACGTTGGCTTCTACAAGTATGAACTGGACCGCAAGGGCAAGCAGAAAAAGGTTGTCGATGAAGAAACCTACAAGTTGCTTGAGCCGGTTGTTCAGGGTAAGACCGACTTCAGTGACGAAGACATCATCGCCCGCATGATGATCCCGCTGTGTCTGGAAACTGTTCGCTGCCTGGAAGATGGCATCGTGGAAGATCCGGCTGATGCGGATATGGGTCTGATCTTCGGTATCGGCTTCCCGCCGTTCCGTGGTGGTGCCCTGCGCTACATCGATGATATGGGTGTAGACAAGTTCGTTGAACTGGCAGACAAGTTTGCAGATCTTGGTCCTTTGTACCACCCGACCGAGAAGCTGCGTGAAATGGCCAAGACTGGCAAGAAATTCTTTGGCTAACCCTGAACGAGATTTCCGAACGGAGAAAGATCTATGAGCCTTAATCCGAGAGACGTTGTCGTCGTCGATTGCGTGCGGACTCCGATGGGTCGTGCCAAAAACGGTTGTTTCCGCAACGTGCGTGCGGAGACGCTGTCGGCTGCGCTGATCGACGCACTGTTCGAGCGCAACCCTAAGCTCGACCCGAAAGAAGTAGAAGATGTTATCTGGGGCTGTGTAAACCAGACTAAAGAGCAGGGCTTTAACGTGGCTCGGCAGATTTCTCTGCTGACCCGTATCCCTCACGAGTCTGCTGCCCAGACTGTAAACCGTCTGTGTGGTTCTGCCATGAGCGCTATCCATACTGCTGCCCAGGCCATCATGACCGGTAACGGTGATGTGTTCATGGTCGGTGGTGTTGAGCACATGGGGCATGTACCCATGACCGAAGGCTTCGACCACAACCCGGCGGCTTCCAAGTACTCCGCGAAAGCGTCCAACATGATGGGCCTGACCGCGGAAATGCTCGCCAAGATGCATGGCATCACCCGTGAGCAACAGGATGAGTTCGGTGCCCGTTCTCACCGCCTGGCTCATGAAGCGACCCTGGAAGGCCGTTTCAAGAACGAAATCGTGCCTATCGAGGGTCACGATGAAAACGGTTTTGTGAAGCTGATCGAAGAAGACGAGACCATTCGTCCGGAAACCACTGCTGAGTCACTCGGCCAGCTGCGTCCGGCGTTTGATCCGAAGAACGGTACCGTCACAGCCGGTACGTCTTCTCAGTTGACCGATGGTGCTTCTGCGATGGTTCTGATGTCGGCGGAGCGTGCCCAGGCACTGGGTCTGACCCCGATCGCCAAGATCCGCAGCATGGCCGTTGCTGGCTGCGATCCCGCAATCATGGGTTACGGTCCGGTACCGGCCACCAAGAAGGCGTTGAAGCGTGCAGGCCTGAAGGTCGAAGACATCGACTTCTGGGAGCTGAACGAAGCCTTCGCTGGTCAGTCTCTGCCGGTTCTGAAAGACCTGAAACTGCTGGGTGTAATGGAAGAGAAGGTTAACCTGAACGGCGGCGCGATCGCCCTGGGCCATCCGCTGGGTTGCTCTGGTGCCCGTATCTCCACCACGCTGCTGAATGTCATGCAGGCCAAAGGCGGTAAGCTTGGTGTATCCACCATGTGTATCGGCCTCGGTCAGGGCATTGCCACTGTGTGGGAGCGTCTCTGATCCGTTATCCTGATCAGTAACGCTCATTCAGGAGGCCCGGCTTTTGCCGGGCCTTTCTGTTTGTGCAGTCGTTATCAGGTGCCAATATTTCAAAAAAAGGGTGACTGAAGTCAAAGAATGGGTTGTCTTGCTATTCTTGACCCTGTAAAACAGTGAGCCTATACACTATGGCAGCCTTTATGTTTTCCAGTTGCCTGATTTTTATGCGAGTTTGCGGTTTGTTCAGCTCTTAACCGATTTATCGCCAAGGATACAGATCTCCGATATGGGTAAAAGTCTCGTTATTGTCGAGTCGCCAGCGAAAGCGAAGACCATCAACAAGTACCTGGGCTCGGACTTTATTGTAAAGTCCAGCGTCGGCCACATTCGTGACCTGCCTGTCAGCGGCAGTGGCAGCCAGTCTGACCCCAAAGAGCGGGCCAAGCAGGCGGCGGCCACTCGCAAATTAAGCCCTGAGGAAAAGGTCGAGCATAAAAAGCGCAAATCCAGGGAGCAACTCGTTGCCCGGATGGGTGTTGATCCCGATCATGACTGGAGCGCTCGATACGAAATTCTGCCCGGCAAGGAAAAGGTCGTCAGTGAACTCAAGCGTCTGGCCAAATCCGCTGACCATATCTATCTGGCAACGGATTTGGATAGGGAAGGGGAAGCCATTGCCTGGCACCTTCAGGAGACTATTGGCGGAGAGCCGGAAAAGTATCGGCGGGTGGTGTTTAACGAAATCACCAAGAGAGCCATCCAGGAGGCCTTCAAAGATCCCGGAAACCTGGACAATGACCGTGTAAATGCTCAGCAGGCCCGTCGTTTTCTCGATCGGGTTGTCGGCTACATGGTATCGCCGCTGTTATGGGCGAAAATTGCCCGTGGTCTGTCAGCGGGTCGCGTCCAGTCCGTTGCCGTCCGTTTGATCGTTGAGCGTGAACGCGAAATCCGCAAGTTTATCCCGGAAGAGTTCTGGCAACTGCATGCCGACCTCGGCACGGTGGGAGCGAACGAGCCGGTACGATTTGAAGTGACGCGTTATGATGACAAGCCCTATCGCCCAGTCAACGAAGCGCAGAGCCAGGAGCACGTAGCCCGGCTGAAAGAAGGTGGCTTCAAGGTCGCCAGGCGTGAAGACAAACCGACTCGATCCAGGCCATCTGCGCCGTTTATTACCTCTACACTGCAGCAGGCGGCCAGCAACCGCATGGGTTTTAGCGTCAAGAAAACCATGATGCTGGCACAGCGTCTGTACGAAGCCGGCTACATCACTTACATGCGAACCGACTCCACCAATCTGAGTCAGGATGCGGTAGCCAGTTGTCGTGAGTTTGTGCAAAAACAGTTTGGTGAACGTTACCTTCCGGAAAGCCCCCGGCTATACGGTAGCAAGGAAGGGGCGCAGGAAGCGCACGAAGCCATTCGGCCGTCCGACGTGTCCCGCAGACCCACAGATATTTCTGGCCTGGAGAAGGACGCAGAGAAGCTTTATGACCTGATCTGGCGTCAGTTTATTGCCTGCCAGATGGCCGATGCCGAATTCCTGAGCACGTCGATCGTAGTGGCCAATGGCGATTACGAGCTGCGCACCCGCGGGCGTATCGTCAAGTTTGAGGGTTTTCTGAAAGCGGCTCCCCAGTCTGCCAAGAAAGACGAAGACGTAGCGTTGCCGGATATCAAGGTTGACGAGGTTCTCAATCTCAAAAAGCTTGATCCCAGCCAGCACTTTACCAAGCCTTCGCCAAGGTATACCGAAGCCAGCTTGGTCAAGGAGCTCGAAAAGCAGGGCATTGGCCGACCCTCTACCTATGCGTCGATTATTTCGACCATCCAGGATCGAGGCTATGTTCGTCTGCAGAACCGCCGTTTCTATGCTGAGAAAATGGGTGAGATCGTCACTGAGCGGCTTGCTGAATCCTTCCCGAATCTCATGGATTATGACTTTACAGCGAAGCTGGAGGACGAACTTGATCAGATCGCCGGCGGCGATGTGAACTGGAAGAAGGTTCTCAACGACTTCTACGCCAAGTTCCGTCACCAGCTCGAAAGCGCTGAGCAACCGGAAGGTGGCATGCGAGCCAACTCTCCAACCGAAACGGATATCGCGTGCCCGAGTTGTGGTCGTAATATGCAGATTCGTGTGGCCAGTACCGGTGTATTCCTTGGCTGTTCCGGATATTCATTGCCTCCCAAAGAGCGATGCAAGACCACGATTAATCTGGTGTCCGGTGATGAGGTGGTCAGTGCGGACGAGGATGTAGAAGGTGAGGGCGAAACCCGTTTGCTGCGAAAGAAACGCCGTTGCGCCAAATGCGGCACGGCCATGGACAGCTACCTGATTGATGAAACCCGCAAGCTCCACGTGTGCGGTAACAATCCTGACTGCTCAGGCTACGAGGTCGAGCAGGGTACGTTCCGCATCAAGGGGTATGACGGGCCAACGCTTGAGTGTGACAAATGTGGCTCTGAAATGCAGTTGAAGACCGGCCGTTTCGGCAAGTACTTCGGTTGCACCAATGCCGAGTGTAAAAACACCCGTAAGTTGTTGAAAAGTGGCGAGCCAGCGCCGCCCAAGATGGATCCGGTTCCGATGCCTGAGCTGCAATGCCAAAAAGTTGATGATACTTACGTGTTGCGGGATGGCGCCTCGGGATTGTTCCTGGCGGCCAGCAAGTTTCCGAAAAACCGGGAGACAAGACCGCCGTTGGTCATGGAGATCAAACCGCATCGCAAGGAAATCGATCCGAAATACGATTATCTGATGGAGGCTCCGGAAAAAGATCCGGAAGGCAATCCCGCTGTGATTCGTTACAGCCGGAAGTCCAAGGAGCAGTACGTGATGTCAGAAGAAGACGGCAAAGCGACTGGCTGGTCTGCCTGGTACGAAAACGGCCGCTGGGTTCCCAGGGACAAGAAAAAATAGTACCCGGCCTGGTGCGGCCGGGTACGTAAGCCTGAATTCAGTTCTTGCGAAGCCGCTGGATGAGCGACGAAGTATCCCAGCGGCTGCCGCCCATTTGCTGCACATCTCCATAGAACTGATCTACCAGCGCCGCAACCGGCAGCCTGGCGCCGTTACGGCGCGCCTCCTCAAGGCAGATGCCGAGGTCTTTGCGCATCCAGTCTACCGCGAAACCGTGCTCAAAATGGCCATCAATCATGGTGCCGGAGCGGTTTTCCATCTGCCAGGATTGGGCTGCGCCTTTGGAAATAACGTCAACCACCTTGCGCACATCCAGTTCAGCCTGCTCGGCGAAATGCAGGGCTTCGGATAACCCCTGAATCAGACCTGCGATCGCAATCTGGTTAACCATTTTGGTTTTTTGGCCGCTGCCAACCGGACCCATAAGGTTGAGTGCGCGGGCATAATGCTGCATTACCGGGGCGGCTTTGCTGTAGTCTTCTTCGCGTCCTCCGCACATGATCGTGAGTTGTCCATTTTCAGCGCCTTGTTGTCCACCGGACACTGGTGCGTCAATAAAGCCCAGACCAGCGTCCCGAGCAAGAGCTGCGAGGTGTGTGGCTACGCCGGCAGACGCGGTCGTGTGGTCGATAAGGACGGCACCGCTCGGCGTGTTGGCTATGATGCCGTCAGGGCCGTCGTAAATAGCGAGCAAATCTTTATCTGCGCCAACGCAGGTGATGACCAGATCAGACCCCTCAACGGCGCTGGCTATTGTCGCGCAGGCCACCCCTGAGAATACGGAGGTCCATTGGTCAGCTTTTGCTGTCGAGCGATTCCACACACGAACAGACAGGCCGGCCTTTGCAAGGTGTCCCGCCATTGGGTATCCCATAACTCCCAGACCAATAAAGGTGACTGTAATCGCCATTTGCTTGCTCCCGTGTACAGCTTCTGCGTTTCCGCTAGGGTAATCATCCCTTGCGGCTGATGTTTGATGTTGAGAATAGCGGAATTTTTAGGTGTTAACGATAGTTGCGCCAGGTCACAAAGTAGTGGCTTGGTTTGGCTGTCAATGCAGAACTCATAGATATTCCGCGGCCGCCTTCCTATACTTCGCGAGCTTACTGCAAGGATGCATAGAGACTGCCTCGAAATGCCCGATATTTTGATACGGCTCTTCGTGTTCCTGCGGTTAAACCGGAATAGGGAGGTGCATAGCGCTTGCCTGCAGTTTTTTCGTTGAGGGAATTCTATGACGTTGGTTTATAAAAATGAAAAGCCGTTAGTTGCTATTACGGCGATCGTAGCGGCTATTGTCTGGCTTGCGCTGTTTCTGGGAACATTTGGCATTATTCTGATCTATCTGCTGCTGGGATATCTGTTCTTTTTGTTTGCCCATTCAGCCTTTATCTCACACCTTAAAGGGGCTGGGGTTCGTATCAGTCCGGAGCAGTATCCCGATCTTTACGAGAGTCTGGTGAGGTGCTCGAACAGGGTGGGTGTCAAGGAGGTGCCGGAAGCGTACCTTCTGCGCACGGACTTCTTCAACGCGCTGGCTACCAAGTTTCTGGGTCGGCATTTTGTTGTCCTGTTTACCGACGTTGTGGATGCTCTGGAGGACCAGCCGGGAGCAATCGACTTCTACATCGGGCACGAACTCGGTCATATTCATCGTAAGCATTTGTCATGGGGGCCATTCCTGATTCCGGGGGCCTGGCTACCGATTATTGGACCGGCTTTGCGCAGGGCAGAGGAGTACACTTGTGATCGCTATGGTGTGGCGTGCTGCCAGTCTCCGGATGATATCAAAGCAGCCCTGGCGGCTATTGCCGCGGGCGATACCCGTTGGAAGACCATCAATATTGATGCCTATATCGGACAGGTGTCGGTGACTAACGGTTTCTGGATGTCGCTGAATGAGCTGACCGGTGACTATCCCTGGTTGACCAAGCGCATGGCGACAGCCGTTGCGCTTTCCGAGGGGCGTGAGATTTCCCACCCCCGTCGCAGCCCGCTGGCCTGGTGCTTTGCGCTCTTCATCCCGCGTCTTGGTGCCGGCGGTGGCATGGCATCGCTGGTGGTGATGGTTGCTGTGGTGGGTATTCTGGCGGCTGTTGCGATTCCTCAGTATCAGGAGTACGTAGAGCGTACGCGATTCCAGGGCGCCTATTCCACCGCCCTTGAGGTTCAGCATTCGGTTGACGCTTACGTTGAGCAGCATGAAATGTGGCCGGTGACCATGCAGGACATGGGGTACCCTGAGGCTACACTGGATAATGTCGAGAACGCCTATTCAATTGATGTTTATGACAGTGGAATCATCGGCGTTGAAATGGGGTTGGATGAACTGGGTGAACCGGAATACATCGTACTCGAGCCGACAGTCACAGATACCGGGCTGACCTGGACGTGCTACGGTCAGAATGTCACCGCTAAACTGTTGCCTGAGAGCTGCCGTTAATGCAGCTGATAAAGTGACTTGTTGTGCAGGTCGTGAAGCAAACAAAAAGGCCGCTGATATCAGCGGCCTTTTTGCATCTACCTGCGGTCCACCCCGTGGAACTTATTTGGTGGGGTAGTCGCGCTTTGGTGAGCCGGTGTATAGCTGACGCGGACGACCGATGCGGTTGTTGCCGCTGACCATCTCGTTCCAGTGTGAGAACCAGCCGATGGTCCGTGACATGGCAAAAATAACGGTGAACATGGAGGTCGGGATGCCGATGGCTTTCAGGATGATGCCGGAGTAGAAGTCGACGTTCGGGTACAGCTGGCGCTGCACGAAGTACTCGTCTTCCAGGGCGATCTTCTCGAGGCGCTGGGCAATTTTCAGCAGCGGGTCGTTTTCCAGGCCCAGCTCCTTAAGTACCTGGTGAGCAGTTTCGCTCATTACCTTGGCGCGTGGGTCAAAGTTTTTATAAACCCGGTGACCAAAGCCCATCAAACGGAAGGGGTCGTCTTTGTCTTTGGCTTTGGCGATGAAGGTCTCGATGTTGGACTCGTCACCGATTTCTGCCAGCATGTCCAGGACTGCTTCGTTCGCGCCGCCGTGGGCCGGGCCCCAAAGAGCCGCGATGCCAGACGCGATACAGGCGTAGGGGTTCGCACCGGTAGAACCTGCGAGCCTGACAGTAGAAGTCGATGCGTTCTGCTCGTGATCAGCGTGCAGAATAAAAATCTTGTCCATGGCGTTCGCCAGGACCGGGTTCGGTTTGTACTCTTCACACGGCGTGCCGAACATCATATGCAGGAAGTTCTCCGCATACGACAGGTCATTCCGGGGATACATGAAAGGCTGGCCCATGGAGTACTTGTAGCACCAGGCAGCAATGGTCGGCATCTTGGCGATCAGACGGTGGCCAGTGATCTCGCGCTGCTTGGGATCAGAAACGTCCATCTGGTCGTGATAGAACGCTGACAGCGCTCCCACAACACCACACATGATGGCCATCGGGTGCGCGTCACGGCGGAAGCCATTGAAGAAGTTGCGCATCTGGTCATGCAGCATGGTGTGATTTTTGATGGTTTCGTGGAAACCCTTGTTTTCTTCCTCGCTTGGCAATTCGCCGTGGAGCAGGAGGTAGCATACTTCGAGGAAATCGGAATGTTCGGCGAGTTGATCGATCGGGTAGCCCCGGTGCAGCAGTACGCCGTTGGCGCCATCAATGTAGGTAATGGCGGACTCGCAGGCTGCCGTGGAGACAAAGCCTGGATCGTATGTGAAAACGCCTTCCTGGACTAGGCCGCGTACGTCGATAACGTCAGGGCCGACGGTGCCGGAATAAACCGGAAGCTCAATGGACTTGTCTCCCACCGAGAGCGTGGCTTTCCTGTCGGTCATGGTGCTCTCCTGTTGATTTAGCTTTTACAGCTCTTTGCATTTATAGATGCGCGAGAAGGCGCGTATTATCGCAAAACTGGCGGCAAAATATAGGGTGTCAGCTTTTTTTGTCAATGCATTGGGGGATAAAACCCCGAATTGGCCGGTACACGCTCAACTCGGAAGCTCCAAATATCGGTGGTTGACGGCGATAAATGCGTTTGTCAATAAGCCTAATAGAGGGGGCGGGTATGCGGCTGGCACGGCTTTCGGCGCTGTTGCAAGTTTGTAATTACCGGGGCGTCTCCTTATAATCCGTAGCCCGGAATCGGGGATGCGCCAGCCTGCAGGCTTGAGTATAGCAAGCTATCGGGTTGTCATCCGCCCTCCTGAACCAATCGGTTATCGGTATCGTATCGATTCTCCGGTCCCAACATACTAACCATCCGCTGCCGGAATATCGGCTTCGCGGAACCAAGAGAGAGTGTGAGAGCGCTGTGAATAGCAAACGACCAGTAAATCTCGATCTCGGCAAGTTCCATTTCCCGCTGCCAGCCATTACATCGATCCTGCATCGCATCAGCGGCATCATCATCTTTGTGGGTGTTGCTTTTCTGATGTACGGCCTGGATCTCTCCCTGTCCGGAGAAGATGGCTTCAACCGCGTAAATGAACTGCTGGACAGCTTCCTGGCAAAGCTGATTACCTGGGGCATCCTGTCTGCTCTGCTGTACCACCTCGTTGCGGGTATTAAACACCTGCTGATGGACGCGGGTGTCGGCGAAGAGCTTGAGAGTGGTCGCCTTGCCGCGAAAATCACGCTAGTGGTTTCCATTGTTCTCATTATTCTGGCAGGAGTCTGGGTATGGGCATGAACAGTGTAACGAATATCGGTCGTAACGGGATTCAGGACTGGATCATTCAGCGGGTCACTGCCTATGTTCTGGCTGCTTATACGTTGTTTCTCCTGGGTTTCTTTTTGACGACTGACGTTGATTACCAGTCCTGGACAGCACTTTTCGCTCAGGGATGGTTCAAGATCTTCAGCCTGCTGGCGTTGTTGTCTATCGCAGGGCATGCGTGGGTCGGCTTGTGGACCGTTTCGACAGACTACATCAAAGCAGCAATGCCACGTTTCCTGTTTCAGGCTGTCTGCATTCTCGTGATGTTTGTGTATGTAGTTTGGGGCATTCAGATTCTTTGGGGGCTTTAATCGATGGCTAACATCAAAACCATGTCTTACGACGCGATTGTAATCGGTGGCGGCGGCGCCGGTATGCGTGCCGCCCTGCAGCTGACAGAGTCTGGTCTCAACACCGCGTGTATCACCAAAGTATTTCCAACCCGTTCGCACACCGTATCCGCCCAGGGCGGTATTACCTGTGCGATCGCAAGTGCCGATCCCAATGACGACTGGCGCTGGCACATGTACGACACCGTCAAGGGCTCCGACTATATCGGTGATCAGGACGCTATCGAGTACATGTGTTCGGTCGGCCCGCAGGCTGTTTTTGAACTGGAGCACATGGGGCTGCCGTTCTCCCGTACCGAGCAGGGTCGTATTTATCAGCGTCCGTTTGGTGGTCAGTCCAAGGGTCCTAACGATCCGACCCAGGCTGCGCGTACCTGCGCTGCTGCTGACCGTACCGGTCACGCACTGCTGCACACGCTCTACCAGGCCAACCTCAAGGGCGGCACCAGCTTCCTGAATGAGTGGTACGCTGTTGATCTGGTCAAGAACGCCAAAAACGAAGTGGTTGGTGTTGTCGCAATTGAAATCGAAACCGGTGAAGTTGCCTACATTAAAGCCAAGGCGACAGTGTTGGCGACCGGTGGTGCGGGCCGTATCTACGCGTCCACAACCAATGCCCTGATTAACACTGGTGACGGTATTGGCATGGCGCTGCGTGCCGGTTTCCCGGTTCAGGATATGGAAATGTGGCAGTTCCATCCGACTGGTATCTATGGTGCCGGTACTCTGGTAACAGAAGGTTGCCGGGGTGAGGGTGGTTACCTGATTAACTCGGAAGGTGAGCGCTTTATGGAGCGGTACGCTCCGAACGCAAAAGACCTCGCCGGCCGTGATGTTGTAGCGCGCTCGATGGTTCTGGAGATTCTGGAAGGCCGTGGCTGCGGACCAGAGAAGGACCACGTTCTGCTGAAACTGGATCACCTGGGTGAAGAAACCCTGAACCTGCGTTTGCCAGGCATCTGTGAGCTGTCCCGTACCTTTGCTCATGTCGACCCGGTAAAAGAACCGGTTCCGGTTGTGCCTACCTGTCATTATATGATGGGCGGTATTCCGACGAACGTAGGTGGTCAGGCTCTGACTCAGGATGAAAACGGCAACGATCAGCCGATTCCGGGTCTGTTCGCTTGTGGTGAGGCTGCCTGTGTATCTGTACACGGCGCTAACCGTCTGGGCGGCAACTCGCTGCTGGATCTGGTGGTGTTCGGCCGGGCAGCGGGCCTGCATATTGAAGAGCAGATTCGTGGTGGCTTCGAAGTGGATGGCGCCAGCGATGAGGATATCAAGCGAGCCATGGCGCGCCTTGATCGTCTTGATAGCACGTCTGAAGGCGAAGATGTCGCTAAGGTCCGTAAGGATCTGCAGAACTGCATGCAGCTTTACTTCGGTGTTTTCCGTGACGGCAAGAGCATGGAAGAAGGTCTGAAGAAGCTTGAAGCTATTGGCGAGCGCGTTCGCAAAACCAAGTTGGCCGATACCAGCAAGGCTTTCAACACGGCTCGTATCGAAGCGCTTGAGCTCGACAACCTTTACGAAGTTGCGCTGGCTACAGCCATCTCTGCCAATGAGCGTAAAGAGAGTCGTGGTGCTCATGCCCGTAACGATTTCACCGAGCGCGATGACGAGAACTGGCTGAAGCACTCCATGTACTTCCCGCTCGAAAAGCGTGTTGGCAAGCGTGATGTGAACTTTGCGCCGAAGACTGTTCCGACCTTCGAGCCGAAAGTCCGGACCTACTAAGGGGAGATCCTGAATATGTTGGTAAGTCTGTATCGCTACAATCCAGAATCCGATAATGCCCCTTACATGCAGGATGTAGAGGTCGAGATCCCGGAAGGCAAGGATCTTATGGTTCTGGACGTGTTGAATCTTGTGAAGGAAAAAGATCCTTCCATGAGCTACCGTCGTTCCTGCCGTGAAGGTGTTTGCGGTTCCGACGGTATGAACATGAACGGCAAGAACGGTCTGGCTTGTATCACACCGGTTTCCGATGTGGTCAAGAACAACAAGCTCGTGCTTCGTCCGCTGCCAGGGCTTCCGGTTATCCGTGACCTTGTGGTGGATATGGGTCTTTTCTACAAGCAGTACGAAAAGGTCATGCCCTATCTGGTAAATGATAAGCCAGCGCCCGCCATTGAGCGCCTTCAGACTCCGGAAGAGCGCGAAAAGCTGGACGGCCTGTATGAGTGTATTCTCTGCGCGTGCTGTTCTACAGCGTGCCCGTCCTTCTGGTGGAACCCGGACAAGTTCATTGGGCCGTCCGGCCTGCTGCAAGCCTACCGGTTCCTCGCTGACAGTCGTGATACGGCTCAGGCCGAGCGCCTTGAGAACCTGGATGACCCGTTCAGTGTTTTCCGCTGCCGGGGCATCATGAACTGTGTCAGTGTGTGTCCGAAGGGGCTGAACCCCACCAAGGCCATTGGCCATATTCGGAACCTTTTGCTGCAAAGGGCGACCTGACCGGCAAAATGTGAAGAACAGGCTATACTGGTGTTTTAGTGCCAGTTAGCATCCCAGAAGGCCTCGCTTATGCGGGGCCTTCAACCAAAGGCTTATAGGCAAAAGTCTTACCGGGGTGCAAACTTACGTTTGTTGCCTGATTGCCTTATCCAGGAATCCGGGCAGCGTCGCTGAGTATAAAAATCACTGGGGACGGAAAACATCCTTGCAGGGTGTGGTGGCCGAAAGTCATGCCGTAATATCCCGTATTGACTGAGATTTACCCCTGGCCGACCATACTCGCTCCCCCGCACCAGCCCAAGGTGAGCTATTCAAAATGCACGAAAGCATCATGGAGCAGTTATGGCAGACTTCCCACTTGCAGGGTGGAAATCTGGCCTATGTTGAACAGCTTTTTGAAACCTACCTGACAGACCCCAACGCAATTCCTGAAGAGTGGCGGAGCTACTTTGACAAGCTCCCCAGTGTTGATGGCCATCACGGCCGCGACGTTGTTCACTCGACCATCCGCGAACAGTTCGAACACATTTCCCGCAATCAGCGCTTTCTGGCAAATGGCGGCGTGCCAGCCAGTGCCACGTCGGACGCTGACAAAAAGCAGATTCGTGTTCTCCAGCTGATTAACGCCTACCGTTTTCGCGGACACCAGGAATCGACGCTCGACCCGCTTGGCGTCTGGCAGCGTGAGCCTGTTGAAGATCTTGACCCATCGTTTCACGAGTTGGGCGAATCCGATCTTGATCTGGAATTCCAGACCGGTTCCCTGAGTTTCGGCTCCGAGACGATGAAGCTGAGAGACATCGTTCAGGGCTTGCGCCAGACCTATTGCAAGAGCATTGGCGCAGAATATATGCATGTGGTTGATACCCGCATCAAGCGTTGGTTTCAGCAGCGCATGGAGCCGGTTCGTTCCCGTCCTGAGTATGAGGTGGAAACCCGCAAACATCTGCTTGAACGTCTGACTGCAGCGGAAGGCCTTGAGAAGTATCTCGGTTCCCGCTATCCGGGCGTCAAACGCTTCGGTCTGGAAGGTGGCGAAAGCCTGATTCCTTGTCTGGATGAATTGATCCAGCGTGCAGGCTCCTATGGTGCGAAAGAAATCGTTCTGGGCATGGCACACCGTGGCCGTTTGAACGTTTTGATTAACACGCTCGGTAAAAACCCGAAAGAACTGTTTGATGAGTTTGAGGGTAAAAAGCTTGCGGACTCCGGCTCAGGTGACGTCAAGTATCACCAGGGTTTCTCGTCCAACGTGATGACTCCTGGCGGTGAAGTTCACCTGGCCATGGCGTTTAACCCGTCTCATCTTGAGATCGTTTCTCCGGTGGTTGTTGGCTCTGTGCGTGCCCGCCAGGATCGTCGTGGTGATACCGATGGCAGCAAGGTGGTGCCAATCGTGATGCACGGTGACGCGGCGTTTGCCGGCCAGGGTGTGGTCATGGAAACCTTCCAGATGTCCCAGACCCGGGGCTTCGGCGTTGGCGGTACGATTCACATTGTGATC
The DNA here is from genome assembly GCA_035303925.1 of Marinobacter sp. Taxonomy (GTDB): domain Bacteria; phylum Pseudomonadota; class Gammaproteobacteria; order Pseudomonadales; family Oleiphilaceae; genus Marinobacter. The sequence continues at coordinate 55,937 of DATGQY010000150.1, forward strand.
AATAACCAGGTTGGCTTCACGACCAGCAAGCAGGAAGACGCTCGCTCCACGGAATACTGTACCGATGTTGCCAAAATGGTCCAGGCTCCGATTCTGCATGTGAATGCAGACGATCCGGAAGCCGTCATGTTCGTGACTCAGATGGCCATGGATTACCGTAACGAGTTCAAGCGGGACGTGGTTATCGACCTGGTTTGTTACCGTCGTCGCGGCCACAACGAGGCCGACGAGCCGGCAGCAACCCAGCCGCTGATGTACGAGAAGATTCGTAAGCTGAACACCACTCGTGGCATTTACGCTGAGCAGTTAGTCGCAGCTGGCGTGATCAGTGAAGACGAAGCCAAGCAGATGGAAACAGACTACCGTGACGCCCTGGATAAAGGTGAGCACGTGGTCAAGTCTCTGGTTAAAGAGCCGAACAAAGAGCTTTACGTTGACTGGGCTCCGTATCTGGGCCACGAATGGACGGCCAAGTGCAAGACCAGCGTAGCGCCCAAAACGGTTCAGAAGCTGGGCAAGAAGCTGACTCAGGTGCCGGAAGGCTTCAGTGTGCAGCGTCAGGTTTCCAAGATTGTGAATGATCGGGAAAAGATGACCGCCGGCGCATTGCCATTGAACTGGGGCTACGGTGAGATGATGGCGTATGCCACGCTTCTCAACGAAGGCCACCCAATTCGGTTGACCGGTCAGGATGTTGGACGGGGCACCTTCTCTCACCGCCATGCCGTGTTGCATAACCAGAAAGACGGGGCAACGCACGTCTCCCTTCAGGAGCTGTCGGAAGATCAGCCGAAGTTCAACATCTATGACTCGTTTCTCTCTGAAGAAGCGGTTATGGCATTTGAGTACGGTTATTCAACCACCAAACCGGATGCCCTGATTGTGTGGGAAGCGCAGTTTGGTGATTTTGCCAACGGCGCCCAAGTGGTTATTGATCAGTTCCTGACCAGCGGTGAGCACAAGTGGGGTCGTCTATGCGGCTTGACTCTGTTGTTGCCCCACGGCTATGAAGGGCAGGGGCCTGAGCACAGCTCGGCGCGCCTGGAACGATTCCTGCAGTTGTGTGCGGAGCACAACATCCAGGTTTGCGTACCGACAACGCCATCTCAGGTCTTCCATATGCTGCGTCGCCAGGTGAAACGCCCGCTGCGCAAGCCGCTGGTGGCGATTACACCGAAGAGTCTGCTGCGCCATAAAGAGGCAATCTCCAGCCTGGATGACCTGACTTCGGGCACGTTCCAGACTGTTCTGCCGGAGAAAGAGCCTTCTGATCCAAAGAAGATTACCCGCGTCATCATGTGCAGCGGCAAGGTCTACTATGATCTTTTGGAGAAGAAAAAGGCGGATGAGCGCGACGATGTGGCCATTGTGCGCATTGAGCAGCTCTATCCGTTCCCGGGCGACGATCTGGATGAAATCCTGGGCCAGTACCCCAAGCTGAAAAATGCGGTCTGGTGTCAGGAAGAGCCGATGAACCAGGGCGCCTGGTATTGCAGTCAGCACCATATGCGTAATGCGCTGCAACGCCTGAGCCCGAAACTCTATCTTCAGTATGCCGGTCGTGAGGCTTCTGCCGCTCCAGCGTGTGGGCACATGTCTGTGCACATCGAAGAGCAAAAGAAGCTGGTTAACGACGCGTTCGAAATCTGACGAGCTACCGAACTAAGGATCCGTAATGTCAACAGAGATTAAAGCCCCCGTTTTCCCTGAGTCGGTTGCCGAAGGCACCGTTGCGACCTGGCACAAGCAGCCTGGCGAAGCCTGTTCCCGTGACGAGCTGATTGTCGATATCGAAACCGACAAGGTTGTGCTTGAAGTGGTTGCACCGGCTGACGGCGTGATTGAAGAGATTTTGAAAGGCGAAGGTGACACCTGCGAAAGTGGCGAAGTCATCGGCCGCTTTAAAGAAGGTGCTGCGGGCGAAGCGAAGCCAGCCGAAAGCAAGGCGGAAGCCAAGGATGACGCACCAAAAGCCGAAGCAGCCTCTGAAGCCGCTTCCGGCGATGCGATTCTGAGCCCGGCCGCACGCAAGCTGGCAGAGGAAAACAGCATTGATCCGAGCGCTGTCAAGGGCACCGGCAAAGACGGTCGTGTGACGAAAGAAGACGTGCAGAACCACGTGGCGAGCAACAAGTCTGGCGCTCCAGCAGCTGCCAAGCCTGCCGCCATGCCGGAACTGAACGTTGCCCAGGGTGAACGCGCCGAGAAACGTGTTCCGATGACTCGCCTGCGGGCAAGCATTGCTAAGCGTCTGGTTGATGCACAGCAAACGGCTGCGATGCTGACCACCTTCAACGAAGTCAACATGGCGCCCATTATGGAGCTGCGCAAGCAGTACCAGGAGAGCTTTGTTAAACGCCACGGCATCAAGCTGGGCTTTATGTCGTTTTTTACCAAGGCTGCGACTGAAGCCTTGAAGCGTTTCCCGGCGGTTAACGCGTCTATTGACGGTAACGACATGGTCTATCACGGTTATCAGGACATCGGCGTTGCCGTTTCCACTGACCGTGGTCTGGTTGTGCCGGTCGTTCGTGACGTTGACGCTTTGGGTCTCGCCGATATCGAGAAGAAGATCGTTGAATACGGCACCAAGGCGAAGGACGGCAAGTTGGGCATCGATGACATGACCGGTGGTACGTTCACCATCACCAACGGTGGCATCTTCGGTTCACTGATCTCTACGCCGATCCTGAATCCGCCGCAGACCGCTATTCTGGGGATGCACAAGATCCAGGAGCGCCCAATGGCGGTGAATGGCAAGGTTGAAATTCTGCCTATGATGTACCTTGCGCTGTCTTACGATCACCGCATGATCGATGGCAAAGAAGCTGTGCAGTTCCTGGTGGCCATCAAGGAAATGCTTGAAGACCCGGCTCGCATTCTGCTGGACGTGTAAGCTGACATTCACCGAATCTGAGAACAGGAAAGATTATGTCCGATAAGTACGACGTCATTGTCATTGGTGCTGGCCCCGGTGGATATGTTGCGGCTATCAAAGCGGCTCAGCTGGGTTTGAAGACTGCCTGTGTCGAATCCTGGACAGCGGAAGACGGTAAGAGCCAGGTGTTGGGCGGTACCTGTCTGAACGTGGGCTGCATCCCATCCAAGGCACTGCTGGAAGTTACTCACAAATTTGAGGAAGCCAGTCACGATTACGAGTCCATGGGTATTATGGCAAAAGGCGTTGAAATCAACGTTGCCAAAATGATGGAGCGTAAGGCGGGTATCGTTAAACAGCTGACCGGTGGCATCGGTGGCCTGTTCAAGGCCAATGGTGTCACACCGATTCATGGCCACGGCAAACTGCTGGCCGGTCGCAAGGTTGAGGTAACCGACAAAGACGGTAAAACCAAGACCTACGAAGCTGACAATGTCATTCTGGCCAGTGGCTCCAAGCCAATTGAGATCCCGCCGGCTCCCTTCGACGGTGACTACATTGTCGATTCTGAAGGTGCACTGGAGTTCACTGAAGTACCCAAGCGCCTTGGTGTTATTGGTGCCGGTGTTATCGGGCTTGAGCTCGGCAGTGTCTGGGCCCGGCTGGGTGCGGAAGTGACCATCCTGGAAGCTCAGGATACCTTCCTGCCGGTCGTCGATCAGCAAATTGCCAAAGATGCGCTGAAGCAGTTCAAGAAACAGGGCTTGAACATCATCACCGGTGCCCGAATGACCGGTGCGGAAGTAAAGCGCAAGCTGGTGTACGTGAACTACGAAGACGCCAAGGGCAAACAGGAAGCCAAGTTTGACAAGCTGATTGTGGCTGTTGGCCGTCGTCCCTACACCGACGGGCTGCTGTCCGAAGATTCCGGGGTCAAGCTGGACGAGCGCGGGTTCATCTTCGTCGATGACAACTGCAAAACGGAAGCGCCAGGCGTTTGGGCTGTAGGCGATATCGTTCGTGGTCCAATGCTGGCACACAAAGCGTCTGAAGAAGGCGTGATGGTTGCGGAACGTATTGCCGGCCACAAGCCGCAGGTCAATTATGACTGCATTCCGAACGTCATCTACACCGCACCGGAAGTTGCCTGGGTTGGTAAGACCGAAGAGCAGCTGAAGGCCGAGGGTGAAGAGTATAACGTGGGCACCTTCCCGTTTGCGGCCAATGGTCGTGCCATGGCTGCGAATGCGACCGGCGGCATGGTCAAGATCATTGCAGACGCGAAGACCGACCGTATTCTGGGCTTCCATGTCGTAGGTCCACAGGCGTCGGAAATCGTTGCCCAGGGCGTGATTGCCATGGAATTCGGTTCCAGCGCAGAAGATCTTGCCCTGACCTGCTTTGCGCACCCGACTCTGTCCGAGTCTGTGCACGAAGCGGCTCTGGCTGTTGCTGGTGGCGCGATTCATATCGCCAACCGCCGCAAGAAGAAGTAACGCATTACCGGAATACGGGGCGCCATTACAGGCGCCCCGCTGCCATCATAACGGCAGGTTTCTGTATGCGTAACCGGTGGGCGAAGGCGATCCCTTGCCCGCCAGAACGAATTCGCAATCGGTACACCAGGGTTGGTATGCCGGCGGGTTCTTTTCCGTACGTGGTTATCCTCCATCAAATGACGGGACACTAACTATGAATTTGCATGAATATCAGGGCAAGCAGCTGTTTGCTGAATATGGCCTGCCAGTATCCCAGGGCATCGCTTGCGATACGCCTCAAGAAGCTGTTGACGCTGCCTCTGAAATTGGCGGTGACGCATGGGTTGTCAAGGCACAGGTTCACGCCGGTGGCCGCGGTAAGGCCGGCGGTGTCAAGCTGGTTAAAGACAAAGAAGAAATCCGTGCGTTCGCTCAGAAGTGGCTGGGCCAGAATCTGGTGACATACCAGACTGACGAGAACGGCCAGCCGGTCAGCAAAATCCTGGTTGAATCCCTGACTGATATCGACCAGGAACTTTACCTGGGCGCGGTCGTGGACCGTGGCACCCGTCGCATCGTTTTCATGGCTTCTACCGAAGGCGGCGTTGAGATCGAGAAGGTTGCTGAAGAAACTCCAGAAAAGATCCTGAAAGCGGAAATCGATCCGCTGGTAGGCGCTCAGCCGTACCAGGGCCGCGAGCTGGCTTTTAAACTGGGCCTGGAAGGCAAGCAGATCGGCCAGTTCACCAAGATCTTCATGGGCCTTGCCAAACTGTTCGAAGAGTGCGATCTGGCCCTGGTTGAGATCAACCCGCTGGTGATTACCCCGGCCGGTGATCTGCACTGCCTGGACGCCAAGATTGGCGTAGACGGCAACGCTCTTTACCGCCAGAAGAAAATCCACGAAATGCGTGATCCTTCCCAGGAAGACGCCCGTGAAGCGGAAGCGGCCAAGTGGGAACTGAACTACGTTGCCCTGGAAGGCAACATTGGTTGTATGGTTAACGGCGCTGGTCTGGCCATGGGTACCATGGACATCATCAAGCTCGCCGGCGGCCAGCCAGCCAACTTCCTGGACGTAGGTGGCGGTGCGACCAAAGAGCGCGTTACCGAAGCGTTCAAGATCATCCTGTCTGACGACGCAGTACAAGCCGTTCTGGTTAACATTTTCGGTGGTATTGTCCGCTGCGATATGATCGCTGAAGGCATCATCGGTGCCGTTAAAGAAGTGGGCGTTAAGGTACCGGTTGTGGTTCGTCTGGAAGGCAACAATGCTGACCTGGGTGCCAAGGTTCTGGCCGAAAGCGGCCTGAATATCATCGCCGCCACCAGCCTGGCGGATGCCGCAGAGCAAGTCGTTAAAGCCGCAGGGGGTAAATAATGAGCATCCTGATCAATAAAGACACCAAGGTTATCTGCCAGGGCTTTACCGGCGCACAGGGTACTTTCCACTCTGAGCAGGCGATTGAGTACGGCACCAAAATGGTGGGTGGCGTCAGCCCCGGAAAAGGCGGTACCAAGCATCTGGGCCTGCCGGTGTTCAACACCGTGCGTGAGGCAGTAGAGCAGACCGGTGCAGAAGCGACCGTCATCTACGTGCCGGCACCGTTCTGCAAAGATGCCATCATTGAAGCCGCAGATGCAGGCATTCAATTGATCGTGTGCATCACTGAAGGCATTCCGACCATCGACATGCTGTATGCGAAAGAATACGTTGATCGCAAAGGCGTACGTATGATCGGCCCTAACTGCCCGGGTGTGATCACTCCAGGCGAATGCAAAATCGGTATCATGCCGGGCCATATCCATAAGCCGGGTAAAGTCGGTATCGTTTCCCGTTCAGGTACGTTGACCTACGAAGCGGTCAAGCAGACCACGGACTTCGGTTACGGTCAGTCTACCTGTGTTGGTATCGGTGGTGATCCGATTCCGGGCTCCAACTTCATCGATATCCTGAAGCTTCTGCAGGAAGATCCGCAGACTGAGGCCATCGTGATGATCGGTGAGATCGGCGGCACCGCGGAAGAAGAAGCGGCTGCGTTCATCAAAGAGAACGTAACCAAGCCAGTGGTTTCCTACATTGCCGGTGTTACTGCACCTCCAGGCAAGCGTATGGGCCATGCCGGCGCCATCATTTCGGGTGGTAAAGGTACGGCAGACGAGAAGTTTGCCGCTCTGAACGACGCTGGTGTCAAAACCGTGCGTAGCCTGGCCGACATCGGTAAGGCTCTGAAGGAAGTGACTGGCTGGTAAGCCCGCTCACAATCTTCACCAAAGCCCCCGGATTCGAGAGAATTCCGGGGGTTTTGCGTTATGGGAGCACGGTTTTATCCGAGTGCGCTTAACGCAGGCGGGTGTTACGACTATAATGCCCGGTCAGCCTGATTCCAGAGGCCGTATTATTGCGGTGGAATCAGGCGCCTTTCAAACAGCAGAAGGAGTTCGTGCTTTGAGTTCTGTCGATTCCCAGCAAAGAGTGTTGTCCGGCATGCGTCCGACCGGCAAGCTGCACCTCGGCCACTACCACGGTGTGCTGAAAAACTGGGTGAAACTCCAGCACGAGTATGAGTGCTTCTTCTTCGTGGCAGACTGGCATGCGTTAACCACCCAGTATGACGATCCCTCGGGTATCGAACAGAGTGTCTGGGACATGGTGATTGATTGGTTGGCTGCCGGTGTGAACCCGGGTTCCTCGACCATGTTTATTCAGTCGCAGGTGCCCGAACACGCGGAATTGCACCTGCTGTTGTCCATGATTACGCCGCTAGGCTGGCTGGAGCGCATTCCAACCTACAAGGATCAGCAGGAAAAGTTGCGGGAGAAAGACCTCGCAACATACGGTTTCCTGGGCTATCCGTTATTGCAGACCGCAGACATCCTGATGTACAGGGCAGGCAAGGTCCCGGTGGGCGCGGATCAGGTGTCGCACGTCGAGATTACTCGTGAGATAGCCCGTCGCTTCAACCACATATACGGCCGTGAGCCGGGTTTTGAAGAGCTGGCGGAAGCGGCCATCATCAAGATGGGCAAGAAGAACGCCAAGCTGTACCGAAACCTGAAGAAGCGCTACCAGGAAGAGGGCAATAACGAAGCTCTGGAAACGGCTCGGGCATTGCTGAAAGAGCAGCAGAACATTTCCCTGGGGGACCGTGAGCGTCTGTACGGTTACATCGAGGGCGGCGGCAAGGTGATCCTTCCGGAACCGCAGCCGTTGCTGACTCCGGAATCAAAAATGCCGGGGCTGGACGGCCAGAAAATGTCGAAGTCCTACAATAACTACATTGGTCTGCGGGAAGAGCCTGACAGCGTGGCTCAGAAGATCCGTACCATGCAGACAGACCCGCAGCGGGTGCGTCGTACCGATCCGGGCGAGCCGGAAAAATGCCCGGTCTGGGGTATGCACAAGGTCTACTCCAGTGTCGAAACCTGTGATTGGGTGCAGCAGGGCTGCCGCAGTGCCGGTATTGGTTGCCTGGACTGCAAGAAGCCATTGATTGACGCCATCGTTGAAGAGCAGAAGCCGTTGCATGAGCGTGCCCGGGAATACGAGAGCAACCCGGACCTGGTGCATTCAATCCTGCAGGAAGGCCGGGAACATGCGCGGGATGCCGCACGGGATACGCTGGAAGAAGTTCGGGCCGCCATGGGACTCAGCTACCGCTGATCCAGAGCCGGCAAATGGTAATGACAGGCGGAAGATGGCATGACGGAAGAAACCAGGGAACCGGCTGAAGCGCAGCCAGATACCCCGGAGCAGGTGCCGCTTGCCCTGGTGTCTGGCAAACCGCTGGTGGATTTGCCGAAAGACCTCTACATCCCGCCTGATGCCCTTGCGGTATTTCTGGAGGCCTTCGAAGGGCCTCTGGATCTGTTGCTGTATCTGATTCGTCGCCAGAATATGAATATTCTGGAGATTGATGTCAGTGAGATTACCCGGCAATACATGGACTACATCGGCGCGGTTGAATCGATGCGTTTCGACCTGGCGGCCGAATACCTGGTGATGGCGGCCACTCTGGCTGAGATAAAGTCCCGTATGCTGTTGCCGCGCCAGGAAAGCGATGATGAGGATGATCTCGATCCGCGAGCAGAACTGATTCGACGGCTCCAGCAGTATGAACGCTTTAAACAGGCTGCTGAAGATATTGATCAGATGCCCAGAATGGAGCGGGACACATTTGCCGGTTCTGCGGCGTTGCCCAAAATGCCATCGTCCCAGCCGCACCCGGATGTGGACATGCGCGAACTACTTCTGGCGCTGCACGGCGTGCTCAAGCGCGCCGACCTGTTCACCAGCCATCATGTTGAAAAAGAGCGCCTGTCTACCCGCGAGCGTATGTCACACATACTCTCGGTGTTACAGGGTGATCGTTTTGTGACCTTTGAAAGTCTGTTTACGATTGAAGAGGGTCGGCTTGGTGTAGTAGTCAGTTTTCTTGCTACGCTGGAACTGGTGAAAGAGCAGTTGATCGAGATAGTGCAGGCAGAGGTTCTTGGTCCGATTCACGTCCGGGCCAGAGCTGTTACCTGAGGGATAGAGACCGCCATGAATGAAGAGCACCTGGCAAGAATTCAGGCCATCGCCGAGGCCGCGCTGTTGGCCGCTGGAAAGCCACTGTCGATAGAGCAGTTACGGGAGTTGTTCCTGGAGGAAGAGCGGCCCGCCCGTCAAGTGATGGAGCACGTCATGGTCCTGTTGGAGCAGTCGTGCACTGGTCGGGGTTTTGAGTTGAAACAGGTTGCCAGTGGCTATCGGCTTCAGGTGAGGGAGGAGTTTGCGCCCTGGGTTGGCCGCCTGTTCGAGGAAAAGCCACAACGCTATTCGCGTGCTCTGCTGGAAACCCTGGCACTGATTGCATACCGACAACCGATTACCCGTGGTGAGATTGAGGATATTCGGGGCGTTACGGTAAGCAGCAATATCATTCGGACGTTACTTGAGCGAGAGTGGGCCCGTGTAGTGGGGCACCGGGATGTGCCGGGCAGGCCAGCGATGTACGCCACCACCAAACAGTTTCTGGATTATTTCAATCTTACGGGCCTGGATGAGTTACCGCCTTTGTCCGAAGTCCGTGATCTGGAAGAGATCAGCCGTGAGATTGAAAAAAATATGCAAGGTGAGATCGAATTTGAATCCACCACAAGCGACAGTACGCCCCCTGCGGAAGACGGCTCAGGGGAAGGTATTTCATCAGAGCAGACAATTCACTGACGCCGTGACGGCATCAGCTACTGAGTAAGGAAAGAACACATGGCGGCATCAAGCCCCGGAAAACCAGGTGCAGGAAAAAAACCTGTACGTGGTGAAAAATCCCTGACGGAAGGGCCAGAGCGCGTACAGAAGCTTCTCGCTCGGGCAGGCGTTGGTTCTCGTCGGGAAATTGAAGGCTGGATGGAAGCCGGACGTTTGTTGGTGAATGGTCGGCCAGTGGAGCCTGGCCAGAAAGCCACCATTGCCGATCGTTTCGAGCTCGACGGCAAGCAGCTGGATGTATCCTCTGCGGGCCAGGTGGTTCGTCGTGTGCTGATCTACAACAAGCCCGAAGGCGAAGTGACCAGCCGTAAAGACCCGGAAGGCCGGCCAACAGTATTTGACCGCTTGCCTCGTTTGAAAGACCAGCGCTGGATCTCAATCGGGCGGCTTGATATCAACACCACCGGTCTGGTGCTCTTTACGACCGACGGTGAGCTCGCTAACCGGTTGATGCACCCCTCCAGTCAGATTGACCGGGAGTACGCCGTTCGGGTTTTCGGCGATGTTGATGAAGATATGCAGAAACGGCTGCTGCAAGGCGTACTGCTCGACGATGGTCTCGCACAGTTCTCCGACATCTCGCCGGCTGGTGGCAGTGGCATGAACCAGTGGTTCCACGTCACACTGCTGGAAGGCAGAAATAGGGAAGTCCGTCGCCTGTGGGAGTCCCAGGGGGTCAGAGTCAGTCGTCTTAAACGAGTACGCTATGGCCCGATTTTTCTGCCGAGCCGCCTGACTTTGGGTAAGTGGGAAGAGCTGGATCAGAAGGCTGTCGATCTCCTCAGCCGAGCGGTAGGGCTGCAGTCGGTAGAAGTGCCCCAGAAAACGCCCGGTGAGCAGGCCGAGCACGATCGTAAACGTCGTAAGAGCCCGGGCAAATCGCTTCAGCGAGCGAAGCGGGGCAGTTGGCAGGTGAGTGAGTCAGCACCTGCAAAGCCGAAGAGAGATGCAAAAAAGGGCGGTACCGGTGGTGCGCGTCCTGCCAGGAACAACCGGGGGGCATAGCGCCCGGTTGTATCAGGAAATGCTGGCGAATACCCGGGTGCAATTCCGGCCATTCGCTTTGGCGCGATAGAGCGCCTCATCTGCGCGGGCCATCCACTGCTCGGGTTGTTCGTCAACCAGGTGCATGGCAACGCCGCAGCTGGCGGTAACGGTCAGCGGTGTTTCACCGCCATCCACGCGTATGGCCTCCAGTGCCATGCGAATGCGTTCAGCCACATCGCGGGCTTCGTGCTCGCCGGTGTGGGGTAACAAAATCGCAAATTCTTCCCCGCCAAACCGGTAGACCGAATCGGAGTTGCGTACCGCCTGTTCAAGCTTTTCAGCTGTTTTTGCCAGGATATGATCACCAACCACGTGGCCATGGTTGTCGTTAATCCGCTTGAAGTGATCCAGATCGCACAGAATCAGTGAACAGGGCGCACCAAGCCGGTCAGCGAGAGACGCTGCCCGCTTCAGCTCTTCATCCAGAGCTCGCTTGTTGCCGATGCCGGTCAGTGCGTCGGTCAGAGCCGCCTGTTCAATTGCGATGAATTGGCAAGCGTTACGCAACGGACAAATGGCTGCTGACAGCAGCATCTCGATCCCCGCGAGTTCGTCGTCAGCAAATTTCTGGCGTCGATGAAAGGTCAGGCAGCCATAGTTGGTGCCTTCCAGGGTCAGTCGGTATTCGCACCGGTGTGGTCCGCCGATGCCGGTCGAGAACACGAAATCCTGTCGGGCAATCCTGTGCCGGTATTGCATTGAATCAAACGGAATGGTCGCTGAGATCTCCTCGGCAACGATGCTGAGCTGGTTCTCCAGAGACAGCGTCGTCGACAGCCGCTTTGTCAATCTGGTCAGCACGTCTGGACCACGGCTCCAATCCTGGTACGCCTGTTTTAACGCGGCCAGGCGGGCAGGTTGCGTTCTGGATGGCTGGATCGATGTCAGATTTTTCACATCAGCTCACTCTGTTCCGGATCAGGATAGTGTGAGATGACAAGCACGTTTTATACCATCGAAAAATACTTCAATAAAACCATAAGTCTAGCGCTCTAATCAGTAAATTTGACGCGTTCAGGGTGGTGTCATTGCGGGTTTGTGTCATTTTTCCGGCAGGGACTTGCCGGGTCAGCGAAACCCTGCAATCAAAATGTCAGACAAGGGGGTGGGGCGCGCAGATCGCTGTGATAAACTTCTGCGCTCGAATGTGTTGAACGAGCAGCAGTTGTATGAGATTTGAGGCGCCAGAGAGTCTTTCAGAGCAAATTGCCCAGCATATCGGCCAGCGGATCGTGGTCCGTGACCTGAAGCCGGGGGAGCGTATTCAGGAACTGAAAGTGGCGGGTGAACTCAACGTCAGCCGTGGTTCGGTCCGTGAGGCCTTACTGATTCTGGAGCGTCGGCATCTGGTTGAGATCTACCCGCGCCGAGGCGCTGTTGTCTCTGAGCTGACCGTTGATTCCGTGAACGCGCTTTACGATATTTACATAGATTTGCTCTGCATGCTCGGTCGCAAAGTTCTTGAACGCTGGCCTGGCAATGAACTGGGCGGATTGATGGGGCAGGTTGATGAACTCAGGGAAGTTATTGATGCGCTTAATTCGAATGCCGATGACGCTGCAGAGCGTGTAATTGAGGCTGGCTTTGGTGTTGTTCAGTATGCCTATCGTCTGGTTGAAAATCCGTTCCTGCAAGAGACCCTTGAGAATTTTCGCCCTGCCATCAGCCGCACTTACTACGTTGCACTTGAGCATTTCCGTAGCGAAATAGCAGAGACGGCGACCTTCTTCCGGCACCTGGCTGATGCCGCAATCCAGAATGACGCCACTCGCCTGCAACAGGCGATCTGCGAATTCGGCGAGCACCAACGAAAGCAGGTGTTGAGCATTCTCATGGAGGAGAGCGCGTGATATGCGGCTAAAGTCCATCAAACTGGCCGGCTTCAAATCGTTTGTGGATCCGACAACCGTTCCGTTTCCGACGAACCTGACTGCTGTGGTCGGGCCGAACGGCTGTGGCAAATCCAATATCATCGACGCTGTGCGCTGGGTGATGGGCGAAAGCTCAGCCAAGTACCTTCGTGGCGAATCCATGACCGACGTTATCTTCAACGGTTCCAGCGCCCGGAAGCCCGTTGGTCAGGCATCGATCGAACTGGTATTCGATAACTCTGACGGCAAGGCGCCCGGTGAGTTTGTCAAATTCAATGAGATCTCGGTTAAACGCCGTGTGTCTCGTGAGGGGCAATCCGAATATTTCATGAATGGCTCCAAGTGCCGTCGACGGGACATCACCGATCTGTTTCTCGGCACTGGCCTGGGTCCGCGGAGCTACGCCATCATCGAGCAAGGCATGATCTCTCGGCTCATTGAGGCGAAGCCCGAGGAATTGAGGGTATATATTGAGGAAGCCGCTGGCATATCAAAGTACAAAGAGCGGCGGAGGGAAACCGAAAGTCGTATCAAGCGTACCCAGGAAAACCTGGAGCGCCTGACCGATCTGCGAGAAGAGTTGGGCCGCCAGCTGCAGCATCTTGAGCGCCAGGCAGCGGCCGCCGAAAAGTACAAAGCCTACAAGCAGGAAGAACGGCAGAAAAAGGCCGAGCTGACGGTGCTGCGCTGGAAAGCGCTGGATGATGATCTGCAATCCTGGCGCGGAAAGATTCGCGACACAGAGCTTGAGCTGGAAAAGTTACTGACCGAACGGGTTAACCTGGAAACTTCACTGGAGTCTCTGCGGGAAGCCCATCACGATCGTACCGAACATTTTAACCGGGCCCAGGCCCGATACTATGAAGCCGGTGCCGATATCGCCCGGATAGAGCAGAGCCTGGAACATCACCGTGACCGCAGTCGCCAGACGGCCGTCGAGCTCGACCAGGCGGTGGCGAATCAGCGCGAAATCCAGCGGGAGCTTGAACAGGATGAGGATAAGCTCGCCACCATTCTGGATGAGCTGGCCATGATCGAGCCCGAGCAGGAAGCGCTCGGGCTGCGATCTGAAGAGTCCGGAGAAAAGCTCCAGCAGGCAGAGGATGCAATGAGTGACTGGCAGCACCGATGGGAGGGCTTCAGTACCCGGTCTTCGGATGCTCGTCGGCAGGCCGAGCTGGCCCAGTCCCGTATCCGGTCTCTGGAAGAAGCCATTAGCCAGCTGCAGAGCCGCCATATCAAGTTAAAAGATGAGCAGGAGCTACTGGAAAGCCAGCTCGATCGGTCTGAATTGGAGGAGCTGCTAGAACAGCAGGAAACTCTGGAACTGCAGCGGGAAGAAGCATCCGAGCGTATTCAATCGTTGCAGGACACCGTTTATCAGGCCCGGCAACAGCTCAAAGAAGCAGAGCAGGGCGTTTCGGGGAGTAGGCAGCAGGTACAGAGCCTTCGTGCTTCCCTGGATTCGCAACAGGCGCTGCTGGACGAGCAGTTGGGGGGGCAAGACGATACCCTGCAAGCCTGGCTGAACAACAGTGGCCTGGCCGACATGCCCCGGGTGGCGGCGACCCTGAGCATTGATGATGGCTGGGAGTTTGCGGTTGAGCAGGTGATTGGTCGATTTTCCCAGGGATTGGCGCTGCCCGGGTTTGATCACCTCAGCGAAGCGTTGACTGCAGCCCCAAAGGGCGTAGCGGCGGTTTCCCGGGAGGCACCCGAAGCTGCCAGTAAGACCGGTCTGGCAGCAAAGGTGTCGGGGCTGACGGCCATTGAAGGTCTGCTCACCGGTATCGACATTGCGGAATCAAGGTCAGATGCGCTTGCGCGGCGAGCCAGCCTGGGCTCAGCCGAGAGTGTGATCTCCCGTGATGGCGTATGGGTTGCCAGGGACTGGATCTTGATGCCCAACTCGGATGCGGGGCAGGTAGGGGTTATCGAGCGGCAGAAGAAGGTTGATGAACTTCAGCTGCAGCTTGCGGAAGCCGAGCAACAACTCGAAGTGGCCGTTGCCCGCCTGGAGCAATTGCAGGAACAGGGCGAGCGCGCGGAAGCGGCACGGGATGATGCGCAGAACCGACAAAGCGACGTGGAACGGGAATTGGGCGGTCTGTCCTCTCGCGTAAGCGCTTTAAAGGCGCGAGCGGAACAGATTGACGCGCGGCTGGCCCGAATTCATGACGATATAGACGATGTCAGCACAAACCTTGAAGAGCAACAGGAACAACTGCAGGTCGCCAAAGAAGAATGGAACATGGCCCTGATTTCCAGTGAAGACAGTGACGAAGAAAAGGAACGGCTGCTTGAGCAGCGAGACAGTCTTCGTGAGAACCTGGACCGGTTGCGGCAGGAAGCGCGTCACGACCGGGATCATGCCCATCAGTTGCAATTGCAATTACAGACACTTCAGAGCCAGCGGGACGGGTTGAAGCAAACCATTGACCGCATGCAATTACAGAAAGAGCGCCTGGAAGAGCGACTGGAGGTGCTGCGCGAAAGCAGAGAGAGTTCGGAGGAGCCGATTGAGGATCTGAACCTGCAGCTCGAAGGTCTGTTGGAACGGCGTTTGGCTGAAGAGGAAAAGCTCGGTGCCGCCAGAGATGCGCTTGAGGATATCGACCGGGAGGTGCGGGACCGGGAGCAGGGTAGAAGCCGGACCGACCACGTGGTCCAGGATGTTCGTTCCAGTCTCGAGAAGCTGAAAATGGAATCCCAGGCCCTGGAAATTCGTTCGGCCAACCACATTGAGCAGCTCAGAGAGCTTGATGTGAAGCTGCAGGAAGTGCTTTCCCAGTTGCCAGACGATGCGGAGGAAAAGGTCTGGGCGGAAGAACTCGAGAAAATCGGCAACCGCATCCAGCGCCTGGGTGCCATCAACCTGGCGGCCATCGAGGAATATCAGGTTCAGGGGGAACGCAAAAACTACCTTGACGAACAACACAACGATCTGATGGAAGCGCTGGAAACGCTGGATAATGCCATTCGCAAGATCGACCGGGAAACCCGTCAGCGCTTCAGGGAAACCTACGATCAGGTAAACGGCGGCTTGCAGGCTCTGTTTCCAAAAGTGTTCGGTGGCGGCAACGCCTACCTGGAATTGACCAGTGACGATCTTCTTGAAACCGGTGTGGCCATCATGGCCCGTCCACCGGGCAAGAAGAACAGTACAATTCACCTGCTGTCAGGTGGAGAGAAGGCGCTCACAGCGATTGCATTGGTTTTCTCAATATTCCAGCTGAATCCGGCGCCGTTCTGTATGCTTGATGAAGTGGACGCTCCGCTGGACGATGCCAACGTTGGCCGTTATGCCAATCTGGTCAAGGAAATGTCGAAACAGGTGCAGTTTATCTACATTACCCACAACAAGATTGCCATGGAAATGGCTGATCAGCTTATGGGCGTGACCATGCACGAGCCGGGGTGCTCGCGCCTGGTGTCGGTAGATGTAGACGAGGCAGCGGCTCTGGCCGAAGCCTGAGGGTTGGCGAAAAACACGCCAACCATGACAATAACGCCATCTGGGCCCGGTGTGCGTTGTATTCATTACGGGCTTTTCTTAGAGTAGCAACGTTCCAAACTGCAAACAGGACAGCAGCATTATGTCTCTTAGGGAATGGTTAATTGCCATAGGTACCCTGGTTATTCTTGGAATTGTCATCGATGGCATCCGGAGGATGCATCGTGCGCGCAAGGAATCCATGGCAATCTCCTCCGGCATGGGCGTCGATGAGCTCAAAGATTCGCCGTTGGACCGGGATTTCAACCCTGAACTACCCAATGGCGGCGCCCGCATTGTCTCCAGAGGTGCACTTGAAGAAAAAGGCTATTTCAAGTCGGATAAGTCCGAGCCCCTGAGCAGCTTCGACGAAGACGATGTCGATCCTGAATCCGGTTGGAGTGCCCAAGAGGAACCTGAGAAGGCTGCTGACCCGGACTCAGAGCTTGACGACGGTATTATCAGCCCGCCCAGAGTGTTGCGCCCGGATATCGTAAAGGCGCCAGAGCCAGAGCCAAAGGCGGAACCGGAGGCTGCCCTTGAGAGCAACCCTCTGGACGAAAAACCGGACGAGAGTTCGGTGTCTGAGGTAGAAGAAGATACGGCCAGAAGGCAGGCTGCTAAACCGGGTCGAAACCAGCCTTTAGCCGGGGCTAACCGCCCGGAAGCGAAAGAGGTGCTGGTTATTAATGTGCTCGCCCGTCAGGGCGATGAGTTTCAGGGAACTGTGCTCAAAAAGCTGTTCGAAGCTTGCGGCCTTGAACACGGCGACATGGATATCTATCACCGCCACGAAGGTGCTGATACCACGACACCCGTTCAGTTCAGTGTGGCAAGCGCTGTTGAACCGGGAACCTTCCGGCCCCAGGATATGGCTACGCTCAGTACGCCGGGTATCAGCTTCTTCATGAGCCTGCCCGGGCCGTCCAACGCCATGCAGGCGTTCGAGTTCATGCTGGAAACTGCTCAGTGCGTGGTGCGCAACATGGGTGGCGATTTGAAGGACGAGCGGCGCAGTGTGATGACCCCCCAAACCATTGAACATTGCCGTCAACGTATCCGTGAATTTGAACGTAAACAGCGTTCCCGCCGGGTGTAACGCTCAACCCAGGACGCCCACCTGATGACTCAGATTTCTAGCGACATCCAGCAGCGCGTGGACGAACTGCGCGCTGCACTGGAAGACCACAACTATTACTACTACGTTCTGGACGACCCCAGAATACCGGACTCGGAATACGACCGGTTATTTCGTGAGCTGCAAAAGCTGGAATCGGATTACCCTGAATTGGCATCGGACGAATCTCCGACACGCCGGGTGGGCAGTAGCGCTGAAACCAGTTTTGCGGAAGTGACTCACCGCTTGCCGATGCTGTCGCTGGATAACGCCTTTAGTGAAGATGAACTGCAGGATTTTGATCGGCGTGTGCGTGACCGATTGGGTGCAGACGGCGCAGTCGAGTATGTCTGCGAGCCCAAGCTTGATGGCCTGGCCGTCAGTCTTCATTACGAAAAGGGCCTGCTCACCCGCGCCGCAACCCGGGGTGATGGCTACACTGGCGAGGACATAACCGCCAATATTCGAACTATTCCCTCCGTTCCTCTCAAGCTTCGTGGCAACAGCTTCCCGGATGTGATCGAGGTGCGTGGTGAGGTTTACATGCCCAGGGCCGGGTTTGAGAAGCTGAACCAGGGCTTAACCGCACAGGGTGAGAAGACCTTCGTTAACCCCCGTAATGCAGCGGCTGGCAGTTTGCGCCAGAAGAAATCCACTGTGACTGCGAAACGACCATTGGAACTGTGCGCTTATAGCATGGCGGTGGCAGATGACAGCCAGTTGCCGGCAACCCATTGGGAAAGCTTGCAACGGGTGAAAGACTGGGGCTTTCGGATCAACCCGGAAATGCGGCTGGCAGAAGGGGCACAAGCCTGCCTGGATGCCTATAACGAATTGATGGCCAAGCGTGACACGCTGCCCTATGAAATCGATGGCATAGTGTTCAAGGTCAATCGCCTGGATTTTCAGCGGGAGCTCGGTTTTGTGTCCCGCGCCCCTCGCTGGGCCATCGCCCATAAATTTCCGGCCCAGGAAGAGCTCACGGTTATCGAGGACGTAGAATTCCAGGTTGGCCGTACCGGAGCAGTGACACCGGTTGCCCGCCTCAAACCGGTGTTTGTTGGGGGCGTGACGGTTTCCAATGCAACGCTTCACAACATGGATGAGGTGCGCCGGCTGGATGTTCACATTGGCGACACGGTGTTTATTCGCCGGGCAGGGGATGTTATTCCCCAGGTTGTGAAAGTCGTGCCGGAGAAGCGCCCGGCAGGGGCAAAGGAAGTTATTTTGCCTGCCCATTGCCCGGTGTGCGATTCGGATATTGTACAGATCGAGGGTGAAGCGGTGGCCCGCTGCTCCGGCGGGTTGTATTGTCCGGCCCAGCGTAAGGAGGCAATTCGCCACTACGCCTCCCGCAAGGCTCTCGACATCGAAGGCCTGGGTGACCGGCTCATCGAAGTGCTGGTGGATGAGGGTATGGTGGGCACCGTTGCCGATCTGTATCGCCTGACCCGGTTCCAGATCTCCAGTCTGGATCGCATGGGTGATAAGTCCGCTGGCAACCTGATCGCTGCGATTGACCGTTCCCGTAATCCGGTGCTGTGGCGTTTTCTTTACGCTCTTGGCATCCGCGAAGTCGGGGAGGCCACGGCCAAATCCCTGGCATCTTATTTCGGAACGCTTGAGGCGATTGCTGGTGCTGATGAAGAGGCTTTGCAACAGGTGCCCGATGTGGGCCCGATTGTCGCCGGCCACGTTCGCAGTTTCTTCGACCAGCCCCATAATCAGGAAACCCTCCAGGCTCTCAAGGACGCAGGCGTTACCTGGCAATCAGAACAGGTTGTTACCGCTGATGAGCAACCCCTGGCTGGTCAAACCTGGGTGCTGACCGGAACGCTTTCCCGGATGACCCGCGACCAGGCCAAGGAAAAGCTGGAGGCACTGGGCGCCAAGGTTGCCGGCAGTGTGTCCAAGAAGACCGCGTGCGTGGTGGCCGGGGAGGCGGCCGGGTCCAAGCTTGCCAAAGCGGAGCAGCTGGGTGTCCCGGTTCTGGATGAAGAGGGATTATTGGCGTTCCTGGATCAGCACGGTATCGAGGCCTGAACGAAGCCTGGCCGGTGAATCTGAGAACTCGCGCAGGTCCTGCAGGATGCAAATTGGCTAACATGGCGTTGATCTGTAACGGTGTGTAAACCGGCTGTGGTCTTCCCAGTCGGGCACTGCCATAACAACAACGTCATGAAACGGATTTTTGCATGCGCGCCGATTTGTACTCCCGCACTATCCTTTCGGGCCGTCTGGCTGGCCTTACGCTCATTGCTCTGGTTGCGGCCGGCTGCAAAACCGAGAAGGATCCGGATCAGCCAACCTTGCTGGGTGCTCCGCCCACCACGGCCTATCTTGGCGTTGAGTACTACTACAACTGGGGTGCTTACGGTGGTGAGAGCATTCTGGACTATTCCCTGACGAACGCTCCGTCCTGGCTGGCCCTGGAAGACACCAGCAACAAAGCCAGACAGGGCATCATCATGCGGGGTGTGCCCGGGCTGTCTGGCGGTAATCGCGGCGATGCCGACCTTGCCAAGCTCGAGAACATTGAAATTATCGGAACAGATGGAAGAATGGCCGGGTTCCAGCCGTTCGACATTGAAGTCAAACGCAACGTATTGTCTGCAGAGGCTTCAGAGGTTACCGAAGGCGAAGTTCCGGAGCTGAAAACCCGGGCGGACGATGCCTGTGCGGTACCGGATCTTGAGCCGGAAGGAGAACATGCTTTTGCACTCAACGTGTACGATGCCAGCGGCGTCCAGAACGGTACAACCCCACTCACCAAGAAAACCCGCCGAACTTTTGTCAAAGTAGAGTTGGATCAGCCCTCGGTCACGGAAATTGCCATCGCGTTTCAGTTGGACAGCGATTTCAATCCCGAAAACTGTAATGCGGGATT